>CANEXR010000027.1 GCA_947443815.1 Flavobacteriaceae bacterium
AAAATCACTGCGTTTACGCGCTCGTGAGTAGCTGCACTCAAGCTTGATTTTTCGATAATTTCAAAAAATTGCTCATAATTATACGTAACAATAAAAACCAAAAGCAGCAGATTTAAAAGCAATAAAGTAATCTCACCACTTCTCCTTTCGAAATCAATATCAAGAAACGAAAAGGTTTTTTGATTGGAGACTTTAATGGTATTACTGAAATCATTATCCAACATCGCATTTTTATCATAACAAATTTGTGGCAACCAATAATTCCAAAAAGTGAATGAAATATAGAAACCCAACAAAGCAATTAGAACAAGATGAAAAAAATCTAAATCTAAAGTGTAATCCGTGAACAAAGCCGAAAAGTGATCACTGCCAAAAGCATAAACCATAAAAAATAGCCCTACAAATACAGTCGGAATGATGAAATAGGCAATCAGCTTTTTAGCAAAATCGTTTTTTAATTCTCTTTTTGGAAGCCATTGACTGAACATCAACATGCGCCCTAATGAGACAATTCCATTGATAATCACAAGTGGAAAAACCTGTATGATTTTCAATTCTGCCTCTTGCGTTTTGAATTGTAAAAAAATAATCGAAAATACTAATGCCAAAAAAGAAACAAAATCACCATACCATGCAAAAGCAAAACAAGAAAGTACTGATGCAGTCACCAATCCCAAATGGGTCCGACTCGTAAAACGATCTTGAAAGAAATAACAGATTATCCCCGTTAGAAATAATCCAAAAATAGCCAGATTTACTCCTACGGACTCATTGTAAAAAAGCAGTGTAAATAGCAAACTGCACACCAAAATTAAAGAAAGTTTTTTCATAATTAAGAATTTAAAAGTACTTTGTTTTTCAAAGTATAAAATTAAAAAAAGGGATTATTTAGATTTGAATAATTTTTCCAAGTTATTTAAATGTGAAACAAATGAAGTCCTGCCCAAATTAGTAACTCGGTAGGAAGTTTTGGGCTTTTTGCCCACAAATTCTTTTTTTATCTCAATATATTCTGCTTTTTCCAATGCAGAAGAATGACTGGCTAAATTACCATCTGTAATATTTAAAAGCGTTTTCATTTCCGTAAAATCAATCCAATCATTGACTATCAGAACAGACATAATGCCTAATCTAACCCGACTTTCAAAATCTTTATTTAGTTTATCAATGATGCTCATGAGGACCTATTTGTATTTTTTGAACATCATTATACCATACAATATATGCAGTAGTCCAAATCCAATTATCCAAAAAATCAAACCATATTCAAGATAAAAAAGACTAATACAACCCAATACAAGCTCACAAAAACCTAAATACTTAATGTCCGAAAAAGTATATTTCTCAGCGTTAATTAAAGCCAAACCATAAAACAGTAAAGTACTAGGCGCAATTAAAAAATAGCTTTTATAACTTAAAAGAGCCAAACAAAACACCGCACCTACACAAAGTGGAATTCCTAAATTAAAAAGCATGTTTTTAGTAGCGGTAGTCCAAATGGGCAAATTGTATTTTCTGCTTTTTCTCCATGTAAAAAAAGTGCCAAAAGTTAATGCCGAAAACAAAACAATACTAGCTGTAAAAAATAATTTTCGAACTAAATCACTATTGTCTTGATAGGAATTTCCATCCAAATAAGATATTCCATTTGCTTCAAACAATTGGTAAGCATACAATCCGCCAATCAAAGCAGAAAGTCCAGCAAATACTCCAGAGAGACCACTTAACGAAATAAATCTTGAAGAACGTTCCATCATAGAACGTATGTGCGACAAATCCTCTTGCTGCTTTTGATTCATAATTAAAGTACTTTGAAATACAAAGTTATAATTAATTGCATGAAATCAAAATAAAAAGAGATTATTTTTTAAATCATAAAACAAAGAGAATAAAAGCCTGATTATTTTACAAAAAAACAACTCTTAAAACCATTGTTTTCTCTTAAATAAAAACACACCAAAAGCAGATAACAAAATTGAAATAGAAATTATAATTCCAATTCCATAAGGATTACTTTGTAAATCATTAGGAACATTCATTCCATACAAACTAGCAATTAAAGTCGGTATCATTAAAATAATAGAAATAGAAGTCATTTGCTTCATAATCGTGTTCATATTATTTGAAATAACAGAAGCATACGCATCCATAGTACCCGTTAAGATATCACTGTAAATATTTGTGGTTTCTTGAGCTTGACGCAATTCAATTTCAACATCTTCCAGCAATTCAACATCAAAATTTTCTTTTTGTGATTTAATGTTTTTTATTCGATGCAATAAGATATCATTGCCTTTCAACGAAGTCATGAAGAATACCAAACACTTTTCAATTTGCAATAAAGCCTGTAATTCTTCATTTTTAATTGATTTTTCTAAATTATCCTCTGCTAATTTTATCTTTTGATTTACTTGCTTCAGGTACTTTAAATACCAAACACTAGAAGACAATAACAATTTTAAAACCAAATCAAAGTTGTCTTTTATC
The DNA here is from genome assembly GCA_947443815.1 of Flavobacteriaceae bacterium. Classification (GTDB taxonomy): domain Bacteria; phylum Bacteroidota; class Bacteroidia; order Flavobacteriales; family Flavobacteriaceae; genus Flavobacterium. Next base: position 2,488 of record CANEXR010000027.1, read on the forward strand.
TCTATATTTTTACGTTGAGTATAGGTTACAAAATCAATAAGCATTTCTGTTTTATGAAAACTAATAGTGACACAAATGTCTGCTTTAAAAATAATTCCAACAGGTATGGTATGAAAAGGTAATTTTATATCATTGCTTTTTACAGGAATTCGCATAATAATCAAAGTCCATCCCTTTTCTGTTTCAATACGAGGTCTTTCATCAATATCCTCAATATCGTTATAAAAGGCTTCTGGAATTTGCAATTCTTCAAGCAGGTATTCTTTTTCTGATTCCGTAGGACATTCAACGTTGATCCAGCAGTTTGGAGTCCATTCTTTAGTGGCAATTAATCCATTATTGTTTTTATAAAAAGCTTTCATTTCAATTTGCTATAAGTTATTAACAGCATTTTGAAATTGGTATCAAATGCTCTTTTAATTCAATATTTCCGAATAATAATCGTCCATTTTAAAGACCTCTTTTTTTTAAGTGTTGCAAAAGTATTCTTTATATTTTGTTACCCTTCCAAATAACAAAATTTTAAGTATTTTTTAAGATAAAAAAACCCTAAACTTTCATTCAGGGTTCGTATTGTAATCTTTTAGCACTTGTTTCTTCTCATTTTTCTTGCCAATAATGTATTTTGCAATAACATAGCTATGGTCATTGGACCTACACCTCCCGGTACTGGAGTTATAAAAGAAGATTTTTTACTGACTTCTTCAAAATCAACATCTCCCGTTATTACATATCCTTTTGGATGTGATGCATCTTCTACCCTAGTAATACCAACATCGATAACAACCACTCCTTCTTTTACCATATCCGCTTTAAGATAGTTGGGAACGCCAAGCGCAGTGATGATTATATCGGCATTTTTGGTGTATTCTTCAATATTTTTAGTTCTACTATGGGTAAGTGTTACGGTTGAATCTCCCGGATATCCTTTGCGGCTCATCAAAATACTCATTGGTCTTCCTACTATATGGCTACGACCAATAACTACTGTGTGTTTTCCAGCGGTTTCAACTTTATAGCGCTCTAACAATTGCATGATTCCAAATGGTGTAGCAGGCAAAAAAGTTTCCATTTCAAGGGCCATTTTTCCAAAATTTGCAGGATGAAAACCATCTACATCTTTGTCTGGGTCGATAGCCATCAGGATTTTTTGTTCGTCGATGTGTTTAGGCAAAGGCAGTTGTACAATATAGCCATCTAAATCATCGTCTGCATTCAATTCCTTGATTTTTTCTAATAATTCGCTTTCAGTGATGGTTTCTGGCAATGCCACCAAAGTAGATTCAAATCCAATTTGTTCACAAGAACGTACTTTACTTCCCACATAAGTCAAGCTGGCGCCATTAGTACCAACAATTACAGCTGCTAAATGAGGGACTTTTTCGCCATTGTCTTTCATTTGTTGTACTTCAACAGCAATTTCTTTTTTGATGTCTTCTGAAGTTTTTTTTCCGTCTAGTAGTTGCATTTTTTATTTAGTTTAAAGTTTTAAAAACAAAAGTCTTAAAGTCACACCACCTTAAGACTTCCGACTTTTGACTCATTTTTATCTCATTCCTGGCATTCCGCCTTTCATTCCACCCATCATTTTCATTAGATTTTTGCCTCCTGGTCCTTGCATCATCTTCATCATTTTACTCATCTGGTCGAACTGTTTCATCAATTGGTTCACTTGTTCCACCTTAGTCCCAGATCCTTTAGCAATTCTAGCTTTTCGTTTCACATCAATAATTGCTGGTTTACTTCTTTCAACAGGAGTCATCGAATGAATAATAGCCTCAATATGTTTGAACGCATCATCTTCAATTTCTACATCTTTCATGGCTTTAGAAGCGCCTGGTATCATACCTACCAAATCTTTCATATTACCCATTTTCTTTACTTGCTGAATTTGAGACAAGAAATCATCAAAACCAAATTCGTTTTTAGCAATTTTCTTTTGGATTTTTCGAGCTTCTTCTTCATCAAATTGCTCTTGTGCTCTTTCTACCAAGGATACAACATCACCCATTCCCAGAATACGTTCTGCCATACGAATTGGATAGAAAACATCAATCGCATCCATTTTCTCTCCTGTTCCAACAAATTTTATCGGTTTGTTGACTACTGATTTAATTGAAATCGCTGCTCCACCACGCGTATCTCCATCCAATTTGGTAAGAATAACACCGTCAAAATTCAATCTATCATTAAAAGCTTTTGCTGTATTTACGGCATCTTGACCAGTCATCGCATCCACTACAAATAAAGTTTCCTGAGGTTGAATGGCTTTATGAACGCGTTCAATTTCATTCATCATCTCTTCATCAACGGCTAAACGACCTGCTGTATCGACAATGACAACATTGAACCCATTCGCTTTGGCATGTTTAATCGCGTTTTGAGCAATTTCAACTGGATTTTTATTTTCTGGCTCTGAATAGACTTCAACTCCTATCGAATCTCCTACAACATACAATTGCTGAATTGCGGCAGGACGATATATATCACAAGCCACCAAAAGCGGCTTTTTATTCTTTTTGGTTTGCAGATAATTAGCTAATTTTCCTGAAAAAGTAGTCTTTCCAGAACCTTGCAATCCTGACATCAAAATAACAGTTGGATTTCCAGAAAGGTTAATTCCTGCAACTTCTCCACCCATTAATTCTGTTAATTCATCTTTTACTAACTTCACCAATAATTGTCCTGGCTGAAGAGTAGTTAATACATCTTGACCTATCGCTTTCTCTTTTACTTTTGTGGTAAAATCTTTGGCAATTTTAAAGTTGACATCGGCATCTAATAAAGCTCTACGAACTTCTTTCAAAGTTTCGGCAACATTTACTTCGGTGATTTTTCCGTGTCCTTTTAATATATGAAAGGCTTTATCTAATTTATCGCTTAAATTATCGAACATGTTTGTATTTCTCTTAAATTAAGGTGCAAATTTAAGCATTTGATTTTGAAGTTTAAATAGGATTATAAATAAAAAAGCGACTATCGTTTTCTGAGTGTCGCTTTTTTAATAATTAAACTAATTTTTTAATTAGTCCTTGTCGTCCAAATGGGTTTCGTTTTCCAATAAATCTTGTATTTCATGACTCATAGTATGATGTCCATCGCCTAATGTTGTTGTAATTTCTATGACACCATCTCCATCTGTATCCAAAAGTAACCCTTGATTAGCCAAAGCACTTATTCTAGCAAGTACTGCGTCTAATTGTATTTTAATATTCAATGTTAAATTGGCACTATTTACTGTAAAATCTTTACTTGGATCTGCAAAATCCATTTGTAAATGTGCTTCTTCTGAACTCCAAACTACAAACGGCTTTCCGTCTATTGTTCCTTTTAGTAAAAATGTTTTTCCTTGCATATCGCCTGCTACGGTACTTTGTACAAACATAAATTTAATTTCTTCGTACTTCGCATTTGGAATGGAAACTGAAGTTATAATTTGGGTTAAAGCAGCTTCAGGGCTAAGTAAATCTAATAAAAACGGGCCATTTAATTTAAAATCTTCATGCAAAGGATCCGTTTCATGACGAACATCTGAGGCATCTGTTTCAAACTTAATTCCACCTATATTTACTTGAAAATCCGTAATGACAACCACAGGGGTTGCCGTTGCTGACAATCGTCCAGCTAGTGATGGTTTAGTTGCTGTAATCGCTGAGGCTTTTAAAGTAACAGTACCATTAGAAGAAGAAGAAGAATCTTCTGAACAAGAGATTACAAACAGAGTAAGTAATCCTAAAAGTGTTGCTTTTTTCATATTTGAAAGTTTTAATTGGTATTTGATTTTTGTTTATTAAACAAATGTGTTTCATCAAAAAAATTTAACCCAATACTAAATTATTCTGTTTAATTTATTTTGGTGAAATACAAATAGTCATTTTCAGTATCGCCGTAGCTTGAATTTTCTCTAAAACGCATTTTATTGGTATCCAATTCAAATAGTTTCCAATCTTCATCTAACTTCTTTAAAGAATCGTCATTAAAATCAACTTTAAAGGTTGTAACGCCATTTTCATTTTTAGAATACCAAATTCCATTTAACGTAATTCCTGTTTTTGTAGCCGTTACAGTACCATCATTTTTAAATACAAAGACATAACCTGCATACGATTCTGTTTTTTCATTCTCACTATAGAAATAGGCAATTTTCCAGGCACCATTGGTTATAACATCCATAAAATTAAAAGTAGGATTACTATTCTCCGGACAAGTATTTAAAGCCTCTCCGATAAGAATTTCAAGTTGACTATTTGTAGTAACATGAACTTGTTCTCCATTAGATTTTTCAATCAATATCGGATAATTTACTGCAAAAAATTTAGTTTCACTTAAATTATTTATAAACGTGTAAAACATTTTTTCATCCGTAATTGTAGTCGTATTTGCAATTTGATTTGTACTCTCATAACTATTTATTGTTATTGGAAACTGAATATTTAAACAATTAATTTTTGATAACAAATTCGGTTTAGCATTCCAATATTCCAATAAATCATTGTAATCTGATTGTTTTTCTATTTGCTTCTCTGTATAATTATAAAATAACATTGTCACTGGAAAATGAATAGCTACAATGTCATTATCATTCGAGTATGCATCGATATTGGCTTGTACTTTTTGATAATCACTTTCTGTATTTAAAGCAATTGTAACATTATTTACGGTCACTGAATAGGGAAATTTTACCGTGCAATAATTAGAATAATCTATAATATCATCATGAGATGTTTTTTGCATAACAACTCTTTGTACCAATGTAGTAAGTGGTGATGTCTTAGAAATGGTTTCAGTAGTTGTATGGGCTACTTCATTTATTTCGCTCTGACAGGCCGAAAAAACAACCAATAAAAATAAAAAAATACCTCTGAAATTTTTGATAGCTTTCATATTATGTTTTTTTACTGTTCTATTAAAGAACACCAATAAATAAAAATTTTGAGCAATATTAAAAAATAGTATTTAATAATTTATAATTAAATTGCATCCATACAATCATTTAGTAGAGATAAAACAAATTAGACTCTAATTACCCTACTAAAAATTAAAAATAAATATATATTTGCACGTCCCAATTCTTTAATAAAAATGACAAAAAACTCATTATCAGAAACTTGCGATGAAATTGTTTTTTCTAATTTTTTTAAAAAACACGCAAAATCTGTTCGCAATTTTCTTTTTTATAAATATGGAAATAAAGACCAAGCGGAAGATTTAACTCAAGAAGCTTTCATTAAACTTTGGCAAAATTGTGCCGCCGTTCCTATAGAAAAGGCCAAATCCTATATTTATACTATTGCAAATAATAGTTCTTTAAATGAAATTGCCCATCAAAAAGTAGTTTTAAAATACCAAAAAGACTTTTCTGGTTCGGATAAAACAAACCAAAGTCCAGAATTCATTCTAGAAGAAAAACAATTTGAAAACAAACTTCTGAAAGCTATTGAAAACTTAAACGAAACACAAAGAGTTGCTTTTTTGATGCACCGCATCGACGGAAAAAAATACAGCGAAATCGCCCTAGAACTCAACATCGGTATAAAAGCTGTAGAAAAAAGAATTCACTTAGCCTTATTAGAACTGAGAAAAGAAATTAAAAATATAAAGTAGGGTAACATTCCCTTCACTTGTTTTATCTTTAGAATAGCAAATAATATGGAAAAAAAATACCTATTAGCAAAATGGCTCAATAATGAATTAACAGCCAGTGAATTAGCCGATTTTAAAGCTACTGATGACTATGCTGTTTATGAAAAAATCAAAAGACACACTTCTCATTTAGAAGTAGCCGATTTTGACGATAAAAAAATATTAGCGACAATTTTAAAACAAGAAAAAAAGACACCAAAAGTCATTCCTTTACCTACAAAATGGTTCTTTAGAGTCGCCGCAATTCTAGTCTTTGCTCTTGGAATCTCTTATGCTATACAAACTTTTTCGACGCAAACTGAAGCGGCTTTATACGGAAAAAAAACTTCTTTTTCGTTACCTGATAATTCACAGGTCGTTTTAAATTCGGGTTCAACTATCGCATACAAAAAATGGAATTGGAATACCCACAGAAGTCTAAAACTTCAAGGAGAAGCCTATTTTAAAGTTGCCAAAGGAAAACGTTTTGAAGTAGCAACCAATCTCGGAAAGGTAACTGTACTTGGAACACAATTCAATGTAAAAGCCCGAAAAAATCGTTTTGATGTCGCCTGTTTTGAAGGTAGAGTAAAAGTAAATTATAAAAAGTTTCAAATCCTATTAACTCACGGTCAAACAGTAACTTTTGAAAATGGAATACAAACCAAAGGCCATATTGAAAGCACAAAACCAGATTGGCTTGATCATACCATTGCTTTTAACAAAGAACATTTAAATCAAATAGTTGAAGAAATTCAAAGGCAATACAATGTAAAAATCGAACTAAAACAAAAAAATACTAATGCGCTATTTTCAGGCAAAATACCAACGGACAACTTGGATTCAGCACTACAAATTGTTAGTACAACTTATAATTTAAAGTACAGTAAAACAGTGAAGAATACCATAATTTTTGAAGAGAAATAGATGTTGCTTTACAAACGAATGAATCTCTTACTTTTTTGCATTGCCTTTGTCTTGAACTTAACCGCTCAAAACAAAAGCAATACTGTTGCCTTAAAAATCATTTTAATCGCTATCGAAAAACAACATCAGGTCAACTTTAATTACACCGAAAATAATATAGCTAATATTAAAATAACACCTCCGCAACAAACACTTTCCTTATCCAAAAAACTGAAATACCTCGAAAAAAAAACCAATTTATCTTTTGAAAATATTGATAACAAATTCATTAATATTGCTCCTAAAAACACAAGGAATAAAGCCATAATATGTGGCTATATTTTATCTGAAAATGATGCTAAACCATTAGAAAATGCAAATATACTATTACCCAATGGTAAGGGATTGGTTAGCAATTCTCTCGGGTATTTCGAATTAAATCCGGAAGACAAAATGGAATTTTCTGTTAGCTATTTAGGGTATCGAACCAAAAAAATAACTGCAGAAGAACTCCAAACAAATGGCTGCCTAAAAATACTATTGCAGACGGAAGCAACGCAACTGACAGAAATTAAAACCAATCGTTTTTTAACTTCTGGTATTTCTAAAAATAATGATGGTACATTTGAAATTAAACCTAAAAAATTTGGAATTCTTCCAGGACTTATTGAGCCAGATGTACTCCAAACCATGCAACAAATTCCTGGGATAAACAGCGCTGATGAAAGTGTAGCAAGTATCAATGTAAGAGGTGGCACTCATGACCAAAATTTATTCCTATGGAATGGAATTAAAATGTACCAAACAGGGCATTTTTTTGGGTTAATATCCGCATTCAACCCCAATTTAGCACATACCATTTCAATCTATAAAAATGGAAGTTCCGCTTTTTATGGGGAAAGTGTTTCGAGTGTTGTGGTCATTTCCTCAAATCCAAATACGTTTGAAAAAAATACTTTCAGTGCTGGTCTTAACATGATTAATGCCGATGTCTATTCTAAATTAAACCTTTCAAAAAATGGATTTATTGAAATTTCAGGTCGAAAATCCATCACAGATTTTGTAGAATCACCCACCTACACCGAATACTATAATAAAGCATTTCAAAATACTAGTATTACGGATTTTGTGAGGAATCAAAATGTAGATTACTCTAGTGATAAAAAATTCAGTTTCTATGATGCCTCTATCAAATATGCTCAAAAAATAGGGACAAAAGACCATCTTATCATAGATTTGATTACCATAAATGACAAACTTAAGGTTTTTCAAACAGCCACTAACAATAGTATTGTTCAATCTGAAAATGACATTCTAAATCAGAGAAATTTTGGAGGGAACTTATTTTGGAAACGAAATTGGAACACAAAAAACACCACTAACATCAACATATACAGCTCTTTTTATGAACTATTTGCTAACAAAAGTATCACAGCTGGCAACCAAACCGTAGTACAGGAAAATGTGGTACTTGATAACGGAATCAAAATTGAAAACAACCATCAAATCAATTCTAAATTTACAATTAACAACGGATACCAATTCAATGAGATTGGCGCTAGCAATTTAGATGATGTGAATTCCCCAAAATTTCACAGAAAAATAAAAGAGGTGCTGCGAACTCATGCTGTAATTCTTGAAGCAAAATACAATGATACTCTTGCTAAAATCTACTGTAATGCGGGCATGCGAATGAATTATATTGAAAATTTTCAAAAATACAGAATTGAACCTCGTTTACAATTCAATTATGGCTTGACCAAACACCTCAGCCTTGAAGTATTAGGGGAATTAAAAAGTCAGAATTGCCAACAAATTATTGATTTACAAAAAGATTATTTTGGCATTGAAAAAAGACGCTGGATTTTATCCAATACTACTACAATCCCTACTCAAAAAAGCAAACAAGTATCTCTTAGCTTTTATTACATCAAAAATAATTGGTTGTTTACTTTTGAAAATTTTTATAAAAAAGTGAGCGGTATTACGAGCTCTAGTCAAGGGTTTCAAAACCAATTAGAGTTTTTAAAAATCAATGGCGATTATGAAGTGCTAGGAACAGAAGTGCTAATTCAAAAAAAAATAAATCATTTTTTGACTTGGTTTAGCTATACCTATAATGATAATAATTATAATTTTCCGAATTTTATACCGCCCGTTTTTTCAAACAATTTCGAAATAGATCATACCATCTCTTGGGCTGGGATTTATGAAAAAAATAATTTAAAAATGGCATTGGGTTCCAAATGGTATTCTGGCAGACCCGAAACTACTCCTATAAATACAACCATAGACGCTGCAAACCCTGAAATTAAATACAACAACCCCAACAACAATCACATGAATCCTTTTTTTCAAGTTAATTTCTCAACAACCTATAAATGGGAAACGGACAATGGAATACAATACAAGTTGGGACTATCTGTATTGAATATTCTAAACCAAAAAAATGAAATCAATGAATATTATAGAATTAGTAGTTTAACCAATTCTATAGAAGAGGTTAAAACATACGCATTGCAACGAACACCTAATATCAGTTTTAGAATCGTATTTTAAAACCATTCTGCTTAACGAAACAACTACAAAATAAGAAGTTACATTCTCTCAGGAACGTTTATACCCAGCAAACTAAAGGATGCAGCTATAGTATCAGCAACTTTTTTAGACAACTGTACTCTGAAAACTTTCTGCTTCAAGTTTTCTTCTCCTAAAATAGGTACTGCCTGATAAAAAGAATTGTATTCTCGAACTAAATCATAGGTAAAATTAGCCAATAATGCTGGACTGTGATGCTGTGCCGCATTTTGAATCACCTCTGGGAATAAAGCAATTTGTTTGAGTAATTCTTTTTCTTTTTCATGCAATACCTCCATTTTGGATGACTCCGAAAAATCAAAATTTGCTTTCCGAATTATCGACTGAATTCTTGCATACGTATATTGAATAAAAGGACCTGTATTTCCTGCAAAATCTACAGACTCTTCTGGATTAAAAAGTATGCGTTTTTTAGGATCTACTTTTAAGATATAATATTTCAAAGCTCCAAGCCCAATTGTCTTGTACAAAGCCGCTTTTTCTTCTATGGAATAATGGTCTAATTTCCCTAAATCTTCCGCAATTTGTTGCGCAGTAGCAGCCATTTCTTGCATCAAATCATCTGCATCAACTACAGTTCCTTCTCGGCTTTTCATTTTTCCGGAAGGCAAATCAACCATACCGTATGACAAATGAAACAAACTGGAAGCCCAATCAAAACCCAGTTTTTTCAAAATTAAAAACAACACTTTAAAATGGTAATCTTGCTCATTGCCAACCGTATAAACCATTCCACCAACATCTGGATAATCTTTTACGCGTTGAATAGCCGTGCCAATATCCTGAGTCATATAAACTGCAGTCCCGTCTGAGCGAAGAACTATTTTTCGATCCAAACCTTCATCTGTCAAATCAATCCAAACCGAACCATCTGGATCTTTTTCAAAAATACCTTTCTCCAACCCAATTTTAACCACATCTTTCCCTAATAAATAGGTATTGCTTTCATAATAAAAACAATCAAAATCAACACCTAAATTTTGGTATGTAATGGCAAAACCATTATAAACCCATTGGTTCATCATTTTCCAAAGCGCAATCACTTCTGCATCACCAGCTTCCCATTTCAATAGCATTTCCTGTGCTTCTAGAATAATTGGCGCTTGCTTTTTTGCCTCTTCTTCTGTTTTTCCTTCAGCTATTAATTGGTTTATTTCTGCTTTATAAGCTTTGTCAAAAGCAACATAATAATTCCCAACTAATTTATCTCCTTTTAATCCTGTTGATTCTGGAGTTTGACCATTTCCAAATTTTTGCCAAGCCAACATCGACTTACAAATATGAATCCCTCTATCGTTGATGATTTGGGTTTTATATACTTTTTTTCCCGAAGCCTTAATAATTTCAGCAACTGAATATCCCAAAAGATTGTTACGAACATGACCTAAATGCAAGGGCTTATTAGTGTTTGGCGAAGAATATTCTACCATAATAGCCCTGTCATTTGGATTAGGTTCAACAAATCCGAAACGAGTATTTTCTCTTATTTCATTAAAAAAAGTACTATAATAAGCATCTGAAATAACAATATTCAAAAATCCTGAAACTACATTAAAACGAGCAACTTCAGGAACATTGGCTACTAAATAATCCCCAATTTTATTCCCAAGTGTTGCTGGATTGCTTTTTACTATTTTTAATAATGGAAAAATAACCATCGTTATATCGCCTTCAAATTCCTTACGTGTCGCTTGGAATTCAACTTTATCTAATCTAAGCTCAAATAAATCGAGTACTGCTTTTTGGATATTGGGAATAAGAATTTCTTGAAGATTCATTTTTTATTTTATTGAGACGGCAAAGATAGTATTTAATTAGAATTTTTTTATGTATTAATTGGTTCTCTAAAAAATTATGAAAATCCCTTTTTTATATAAAAAAACATGCTAATTTCACTTTTACTGATTCCATTATTTTAAAAAAATAAAAATACTTATTCTCAAATTTATTAGTGTAAAAAAGCATTTCTTTTTGTCAAAATTGCTTCAAACAAACAAATTTCATTCTCTTAAATTGTGCTTTTTTAAACAAATAAAAAAAATAAATAATCATTATCTTACTTTTTGTTTAAAAAGATGTATTTCGTCGATTATTTATGTATTTCGTCATAAATTATTTGTAGCTTTAGGATTGCATTTAAGTACTAAATTTCATTTCTATGAAAAAATTATTACTTTTCCTATTTACCCTTTTTACTGTAACAATTTTTTCACAATCAATAACAGTAAATACTACAACTTATACAACGGAGCAACTGGTTAATGAAATTTTAATTAATTCACCTTGTGTTTCCGGCACGAATGTTAATTCAAAAACGGGTACCTCATACGGCTCCTCAAATGGTATTGGCTATTTTGAAAATAACAACTCTAAATTTCCTTTTGCAAATGGGGTTGTCCTTAGCACAGGTGATGTCAATAAAACTCCAAGCCCCAACAATAACATCTTAAGCGATGGAAATGCTACTTGGGATGGAGATACTGATTTAGAAACAAACTTATTGTCTCAATCTGGTATCACTATGAAATCCATAAATGCCAGTTATATTGAGTTTGATTTTCAACCTAAAACACCAAATTTTGATTTTTCATTTCTATTTGCATCCGAAGAATATGGAACTTCCCAATGTGATTTTTCTGACGCCTTTGCTTTTTTACTAAAAGATGTGACTGCAGGAGGTAGTAACATAAATTTAGCAGTGGTCCCAAATACTAGTATCCCAGTTTCTGTTGAAACAATTAGAAATGGGGCTTACAATTCAAATTGTCCTGCGGCAAATCCTGCTTATTTTGGTAGTTTCAATGGACCCGGATTTGGTCCAGCAATCAATTTCAATGGACAAACAATAGCAATGATTGCAAAAGCAACTGGATTAAACACCAACCACATCTACCGAATTAAAATAGTTATTGCCGATGGTGGAAATAATACTGAATACGATTCTGCTATTTTTCTGAAAGGCAACAGCTTTAATATTGGGCAAAACGTACTAGGATTAGATTACACACAAGCCAATAATACCGCTATTTGCCCAGGCTCACCTTTACCGATATTATCTGCAGCTGGATTAAATTCAGGAACTACTTTTATATGGAAAAAAGAAGGAATCCCTTTTTCACCTCCACAAACTGGATCAACCTTAGATTTAAATAAAATTTACCCTATAATTGGACCCGGAATTCATACCTACTCTGTAAGCTATATAGAACCTGGTTGTACAGAAGTTATGGATAAAATCAGTGTCGAAATTTACCCAGAAATTGGTATTGTCCCGATTGTTCCAAATATTTACCACTGTGATACTGGATCTAACAACTATACTTTTGATTGGTTACAAACTACAAAAATTATTCTTGCAGGAAATGATCAAGCTACAACTGCTACCGGTATTTTGGATGATTTACCTCCTGGAACGAACATTACATACCACCTCTCAAAAGCTGATGCTATAGCAAACAACGCGGCTCTTTCTAGTCCTTTTTTACTTCCTAGCACAGAAAGTGGTAAAACAATTTATGTTCGTATTCAAAATCCAAATACGGGTTGTTTTGAAACACGCTTTTTTAAACTTGAAATTGTACCTACTCCAACCATTGCAAATACTCCTACTGACATTACTGTTTGTGCACGAAACATGACAGAATTGCCACTTAAAGGAATATTTAATCTAACTAACGAAAAAGCTTTAATTTTAGGTACCCAAAATCCCAGCTATAATTTGATTAGTTTTCATTCTAACCTAACTGATGCACAAAATAATACTAACCCTATTGCATTAAATACTGCTAATGAATTTATTTCAGCCTCAACAACTCTTTTTGTACGTTTACAGAATAGTACTAATATAGACTGTTTTACTACTAGTAGTTTTAAAATAACCGTAATTCCAATACCAGAAGTAGATGTTTTTAAAGATGTTTTTGTTTGCACATCCTATACATTACCGCCTTTAACAAATATTGGAGCACAATACTGGACTGGACCACATAAAACAGGAATACCTCTTTATGCAGGTGACATCATTACAACAACAACCGATATTTTTGTTTTTAATGAAAATGAAACTTGTACTAATGAAGATTCTTTTAAGGTTACAATAGTTAATCTTGACAACATAACTCCTGCTAGCAATTCCTACTGCACGCTGTATAAATTACCAGCATTACCATATGGCAGCTATTTTACAAAAAGTGGCGGATCCAACACGCCCGGAAATAAAGAACTCCCTTTTGGAACGATTATCAATATTACAGGTGTAAACAATCTATATGTATGGTTCCAAGACACAACGGCAACCCCAGTATGTATAAAAGAAAAAGCCTTTGCAATTACTATAATTCATTTTGTTGAATTGCCAAATTATCGCAATCAATTCGATTGCAACTCCTATACATTGCCTACCAATACAAATGGAGGTATCTATTATTCAGGACCCAATAAACAACTACCCATACTAAACCCAGGGGATAATATAACTCATACAATGCAAGTGTTTGTTTATAAAGAAACTGGTACCAGCCCAACTAATTGCTTCTCCGAAAAAACATTTACTGTTAATATTGGCAATTCTAGTATCATTCCCCCCTCAGATATTAATTCCTGTTCCTCTTATAAACTTCCTCCTTTAGCAATTGGGGAATACAGAACTGCAGCAAATGGTGGTGGTACTACAATTCCATCTGGGACCTTAATTAATGAAACATCAACAATTTGGTATTATGTATCTGGTCAAAGTTGTAATCTAGACACTTCATATACAATAACAATAATAATTCCACCGCTACCCTTCATACCAGACACAACTCCACAATGTGATGTATATTATCTACCTGAAGTGGCACATAGAGGTAATTACTATACAGCACCATTGGGGGCTGGAAAATTAAGACCTGTAGGTTATCCTATTACAAGCACTCAAACCATGTATTTCTATGACAAAGAACCAAAAGGCTCGTGTTATGTGCAAGAAGATTTTTTAATTACCATAAACAAATCGCCTTTGGTTGATGCAAAACCCGTTGAAGTTATTCAATGCGGACAACCTTATATCCTAGATGATTTAAAAAATGGCGAATATTATGAATTTCCAGGAGGTCCATCGCCTTCTAATCCAATATTAAAGGCTGGCTATAAGTTAACTTCTTCCAAAAATATTTATGTCTATGCCGCAGCGATTACCCCAAATACTTGCATTTCAGAATACCAAATTTCAGTTCAGGTTACTTATGTAAATGACATACCAAACCAATATGCATGTGATCAATTTATTTTACCAAATATTATAGGCCAAGGTGATTACTATACAGCACCAAATGGACCACATGGAACAGGAATAAAACTAACACCGCCTTTTCTTCCCATAACCAGTTCAACGACATTGTATGTCTATGCTGAAGACAACAGTAGAGTTTCCTGCTTTGATGAAAAAAGCTTCTCTATTACCATATACAAAACTCCTGTTATTGCTCCTATTGCTCCAATTACAAGATGCGAATCCTATGTTTTACCAAATTATATTGCACCAACTAATAAATATTTTACCCAAGCTGGTGGTCCTACGAATTCAAATACGGAGAAATTTCCAGGAGATACAATCACCGCTTCGACAACAATTTATGCTTATGCAGAATCCGGTACTATGACAACTCAAGTTTGTACTGATGAAAAACCAATGTTAATAACCATTATAGAAAAACCAAAACCTATACTCAATATCCCGAGTATTTGTAAAGATTTCAAGACTGGAATTATATCAAGCGCAGCTATTTCAAGTGGTTACTCCGCTCCTGAATATGCATTTGAATGGAAAAAAGAGGACGGAACACTTCTAGCTACTACTGCCGATTTTTCAACAAATGAACCTGGAAATTATACCCTAACCGTAACCGATTTATCAATTTTTGGTTGTACAGCAGATCCTGTCCCTTTTACAATTACTCAATCCTCTGGACCAGCATCAGTAACTTTTCAAACAACTGGTTGGTTTACTGACAACCAAAGCATTACTGTAAATGCAATTCCAACGATAGGTAATGGCTCTAATTTTCTTTATATTTTAGATGGAGGTTCTCCACAGACGAGTCCTGTTTTTAACAATGTTGACCCTGGAAATCATGAAATTAGTATCGCCGATGCAAACGGCTGCGGAGAGACTATTCCCATTCCAATTCATTTAATAAACAGCCCTAAATTTTTCACTCCAAATGGAGATGGATATAACGATACCTGGAATATTGCTGGGTTTCCAACCCCAAATAATACTACAGTCACTATTTTTGATCGCTATGGAAAACTATTAAAACAAATTAGCGTTAATGGCATTGGATGGGATGGAATCTATAATGGAAATCCACTCCCCGCTGATGATTATTGGTTTTCTATTTCCTATTCAGAAAATGGAATTGCCAAAGAATTTCGTTCCCATTTTTCATTAAAACGATAATTTTTTTTTATAAAAAAAAGTTAGCCCAAAAACTTTATTTCTAAATTTAACAATCCAAAAATCAAACATTTACCAGTATTAATGCGCATTTAACTAAAAAAAACT
>CANEXR010000028.1 GCA_947443815.1 Flavobacteriaceae bacterium
AAAACTTCAGATGAAGTTGATAAATCTTCGAATTTTGGTGCAGGTCTGTGAATAGACATTCCATTTTCACCTGTTTTTGGCAAGTTTCCTAAACCATCAATTGCATCTCCAATTACGTTAAACAAACGTCCGTATACATCGGCACCGATTGGCATTTGGATAGGATTTCCTGTTCCAACTACTTCATAACCTCTACTCAAACCATCTGTTGAGTCCATCGAAATGGTACGAACGGTATTTTCACCAATGTGAGATTGTACTTCAAGAACTAATAAAGTTCCATCTTTTCTTGTGATTTCTAATGAATCATAAATTTTTGGAAGTTCAACATCTTTACCGTTGAAAACAACATCAACTACTGGACCAATGATTTGGGCAACTTTTCCTATTACTTTAGACATTACTTATGTATTTATTAAATAGCTATTTAGGTTTATGAAATGCAGGCAACCGAATCGTTTCGATTAAATGCTTTTTTCAGAGTGCAAAGATAATTTTTAAAATATAAAATCAATAATTTTTTTTATAAAAAATCACATGTTTTTATTGGATTGTTTAGAAACACTGTATAAACAGATTAAGATGATATAATTTACCTAAAAACAAAAAACCATCTCATTCTAAAATGGATGGTTTTTTTGTTCTCAATAGGTGTTTATATTATAAAGAGCCTGGATAGAGTATTCTATAATTCCCTAAATCAACCCCTTTCATATTAGAACCATATTTTGCATTAATTGCTTCTACAAATTTATTAGCGAGCAATGCATATCCTCTTGGAGAAGGGTGAACTCCATCTAATGAAAAAGCGCCACCCGTTACAAAAGTAGAAGTAAGCGTGAAACCATTACCTACAATTCCACCGCTATTTAATTGTGTCATAAAAGCATTAGCATCAACAAAAGCTAGTCCTTTAGAATCTGCTAACGATTTTATAGTAACATTATAAGCATCGGTAGCTGTTTTTAATTCCGCTATTTCAGTTGGAATTAGAACATGTTTGTCTTGCAATGGATAAGTAATTCCAAATTTATTCAAAGGTGCTGGTATTCCTGCCGGAGCAGATCCAATAGCCGCCTGAGTAGTCAATAGTACTAAATCAGTAGCAGTTGCATGTCTGGCTTGACCAAAAATACTTCCATAAAAAGCAGCTGTTTGCGCTCCTAATGTTGGCGTGAATACCGCAGTCAACTGTGCTGATAAATTAGTTAACGATTCGTCTTTTATCAATAATGGATTTCCTGTTGTTGTTGACAATAAATTAATTCTGTCTCCTGCACCTAAATAAGTTAATGCAGCTTTAAGAGGTCCATATAATTGAGCATTTAATGCATTTATTGTAGCTGTACCAACGGCTACATCTCCACCGCCAAGTACTTTTGCTGACAATGGATTATAAGGAATTGTTGTGAAAAATGGAATGGATGTTACGTAAGGAATATTAGCAATAACACCTTTAGCATTTGCTGAAGTCAATGTTGTAACTAAGGCAGCATAAGTGCCGTCAAAACCTACTCCTGGAACTCCTGAAGGAGGAGTAATAGGATTTGTACCATCTCCGCCAGTTGTAGCATATCCTAAAACATCATTATTTCCTATCCATAACGAAAAGAATGTTGGTGATTGACTCATTGCATAAGCCAATACCGATGTAGTTCCATTTGGTGCAAAACGAACATAATATGGATTTGCTGTACCTGTTGCTAAACCAGCAGCACTACCGTAAGTAGGCGATAGTAAATGAAAACTTTTAGCTCCTGGAACACCGCAGTTATTATAAGGGCCTGCTGTAGCAATAGCTGGATTAAACACTTCGGTAGTTGGAGTCCCTGATACAGGTACTGGTCCAACTCCGTTAAAATACAAACGAGGTCCAAATGCTGGATTCTGAGCGCCACCAAAAAGTAGCCCACCAATATTATCATTTGTATAAGGGATTTTGAAAGCTCCACCTCCAACTAATGCAAATTGTTGAGATAAAATATTAGTATACGAACCTTCTTGTCCTTTCATAAAAAGGGCACCATCACTAAAACCAGCTGTTAAGGAATTTCCTAAAGCAACATATTTCGAAAAATCAGCTGTACCCGCAGTAAGAGGCAATCCATCTGATGAATCTATAACAGTTGTGATTTCATCATTATTATTACAAGCTACAAAGGTTAGCGAAACCAATAAAAGCCATTTGAAATTTTTTATCATAATAGTATGTTTTTAAATTATTTTTATTTTCTTCCTTTTCAGGAAAAGAAAGAAAAAGCAAACAGTTTGTTTTATTTATATCTCTTAAATTATGGGTTGATTGTCCAAGAAGCAAAATACTGCTGTCCAATTAATCCTGCTCCTAATACCTGAGTATATTCTTTACCACCAAGGTTTGAAGCCCCAAGTTTTAATGTAGATTTAAGTTTTGGTAGGTTATAATTAATTTGCGCATCTATTACAGTAGCTTCACTAATTATACCATCAACCATTGTAGACTGCCATAAGTATTCACTATTCCATCTTCCGCTAACATTGAATCCAAAATTTTTGAATAATTTCTCATTTCCAAACGAGGCTTTAACTCTATGTTTTGGTGTGTTGAAACCAGCTTCAAAACTTGGATCTTTTGCTTGGTCAAACTTAAACTCAGCATAATTATAATTCACTCCTACTTCAAAATCTCCGAATATTTTTTTAGAAAGACCAATACCAAAACCAAGAGATTTGATTTCTACTCCTGTATTAGTATACAATTGAAAGGCTCTATAATCACCACTTTTAAGCGCCACTAATGATTGAAATCCTGGATCAGTTGGCCCTCCTGCAGGATTTGGTGCATCTTGTGTTTGACCATACAATGGAGCTACAACATTTAAATTTCCAATAAAATCATTGTAAATATTATAATACCCATTAATGTCTATTGACACATCTTCTATAAAAGAACGATATCCCAATTCAAAAGCTTTTACTTGTTCTGGTTTTACGAAATTTATATTTGTTTTTTTCAACAAAGCTGGGTTTCCAGTAGCATTAAGTGCTCCTACAGAAGATGCAGTATAAGAATTATTATAAGCATTTAATCCATTAATAGTCACTGTTGGTTGTCCTCCAGTAAACGACTGACCTGTAATAGAAACGGGTAATGTTTCAGTAAATCTTGTTAAATTATCTGGAGCTGATCCAAGTAATATAGCACTTCCTACGTTAAAACCAATGTATTGATCTTGGGTAGATGGATTTCTAAAACCTGTTTGAAATGAAGCTCTAAAATTATGTTTTTTGGTTTCTCCTCCTGAATATACGAAAGAGACTCTTGGTGATACATTACCATCAAAGTTTTTTGATTTGTCATAACGAACAGAACCTGTAAACTTCAATCTGTCCTCTAAAAATCTTTTTGTCAATTGAGTGTAAGCACCATAATCAGTATAATTAATAGGGCCATTAGCATCTGTATAAATTCTACCATGAGAATTCAATTCATACAATCTAAAAGATCCTCCAACTTGAATTTCGGCAAATTTAATAAGGTCTTTGAAATTATAATTTGCATCAGAATGGTATATTCTAGAGTTATCAACTAATTTGGAACCCGAAAGTACGCTTGCTTCATTTGTCACTTCATTAAATGCTTTCTTGAATTCAGTTGAACCTGGTAAAAACCTTCCTGTATCAGCAACATTTCTTGCAGCGATATGAGCATTTTCTGGAGTCATTCCTCCTAAAGTTGATTGAATGTAAGCCCCTGCATATTGACCAAACCAAGTTTTATCATCTTTCCATTTTCTGTTTACATTTATACCTGTAAAAAGCATATCATATGATTTTCCTCCATCCTCAGTGGTAGTATATCCTCTTACAAAAAAGTTTTTACCTTTCACTTCCAATTTATGTTGTTGCATAAAAAAGTTATTCAAGTAATATCTATTAGCGCCTTGATAAACAGCATTTCCATAACCAAATTTACTTTGCCAAATCACTTCTAAATTTTCATTGCCAAAAGGTCTATAATGAAGTGAGAAGTCAATTTTAGTATTACTTGCTTTATTATCAGTCAGTGCTACCTCGTTATACCCTGTTCTACTTACATTATAATTAGGCAATAAATTTACTGCCGATGCTGGTATTAGACCTAAAGCGGCTAATGATTTTCCAACATTTTTTAGGTTGGTACTAACTTCATCACCATATACATTTATACCATCATAGTTTACATGACTTCTATCTCTTCCAGCAACTGTTTTATCGTCATAATTAGTTGCATACCAATCTGTACCGTGCATATACGTAAAATTTGCCTTTGCTGCTAATTTTGAGCTAAAAGCATGTGCCATTCTAATCCCATAATCAACAAAATCGTTTGAACCTGCTGCTTGTTGGCTAGTTTGACCAAACTTAGCGTAAGCAGTAATTCCTTGACTTGTAAACGGGCTTTTGCTGTTCATGAACATAATACCATTGAACGCATTTGCTCCATACAAAGCTGATGACGCTCCCGGAAGCAACTCCACACTTTGAACATCAATTTCAGAAACACCAATCATGTTACCTAATACAAAATTCAATAATGGGGACGAATTATCCATTCCGTCCACTAGTTGCATAAAACGGGTATTGGCTACAGTAGCAAAACCACGCGTATTTATTGATTTGAATGACAAACTACTTGTGTTCATTTGTACCTCTTTCAAGTTTTCCAAACCATCATAAAAAGTAGGAGAAGCTGATTTTTTAATATCGGCAACACCCATTCTTTCAATGGTTACTGGGGATTCAAGGACTCTTTCTGGAGTTCTAGAAGCAGAAACTACGATTTCATTTAATTTAGTCTCTTCGTCTTTTAGCTTAATTGCTAATTTTTGATTGCTTGATGTAACATTTACCTTTTGGGATTCATAGCCTACACTCGTTATCTCTATAGTAAAGGGTGGTTTATTAGCTGATTTCAAAGTAAAAGAACCGTCGAAATCCGAAACTGTACCCGCGTTATCTCCAACTATTTTAATGTTGGCTCCAGGAATTGGTTGGTTGTTGCTGTCTGTAACAGAACCTGAAATTGAATTTTGTGCAAAAGTTAGGCTACAAAAAAACAATGACAAAAAAAGTAAATACACTCTCATTGGGGTTAAATTTTGTTGGTTTATGCGACCAAAGTACAAATATTTTTTTGCTATTAACAAAAAAAAGACGAAATTATTTCATATTTAATAACTGAATTGCATTATTTCTAATTAATCAATATTTTAGTTTTTAAACTTTTATCAATAAATTGATTACAACTCTAAAAAAATACTATGCATACATATAAAATATATTAAAATCTTGAATTAATCATAATAAAAGACCTTTTTAAAAATATTTTATGCAACAAAAAAAGCGAGACCTAAATCTCGCTTTTATAAATTATAATTAATTTTTGTTTACTCTACAGTAACTGATTTTGCTAAATTTCGGGGTTGATCTACATTACAACCTCTCATAACTGCTATATGATACGATAATAATTGCAAGGGTATTGTCGTAATTAATGGTGATAATGCATCCGAAGTCTCTGGAATTTCAATAACATAATCTGCAAGATCACGAACTTGTGTATCCCCTTTTGTAACTACAGCGATTATCCTTCCGCTTCTGGACTTAATTTCCTGAATATTACTTACAATTTTATCATAATGCCCTTGTTTTGGTGCAATTACGACTACTGGCATTTGATCATCAATTAAAGCAATTGGTCCATGTTTCATTTCCGCTGCTGGATATCCTTCGGCATGAATATAAGAGATCTCTTTTAATTTAAGTGCTCCTTCAAGCGCTACCGGAAAATTATAACCTCTACCTAAATACAAACAATTAGGGGCATCTTTAAAAGTAGCTGCAATTTCTTTGGCTCTCTCATTAGTCTCTAATGCTTCTTTTACTTTTTCAGGGATAATTTCCAATTCTTGCAAATACATATGAAAATCCGATGTTGACAAAGTCCCTTTAGCTTTAGCTAAACGCAAAGCAATCATTGTTAGCACTGTTATTTGGGTAGTAAAAGCTTTAGTGGAAGCAACACCTATTTCTGGTCCAGCATGTGTATAAGCACCTGCATGACTTTCACGAGAAATAGAAGAACCTACAACATTACATACTCCAAAAACAAAAGCACCATTCTCTTTTGCTAATTTTATGGCTGCCATAGTATCTGCTGTTTCGCCGGATTGTGAGATGGCTATTACAACGTCTTTACTATTTATGATTGGGTTTCTGTATCTAAATTCAGAGGCATATTCAACTTCAACTGGAATTCGAGCAAATTCTTCAAAAACATATTCTGCTACTAAACCTGCATGCCATGAAGTACCACAAGCAACAATAATTATTCGGTCTGCATTAAGAAATTTTTCCAGATTATCTTCAACACCAGCCATTTGAATCAAACCTTCATTGGCATGAAGTCTTCCTCTATAAGTATCTTTGATAACACTTGGTTGTTCGTAAATTTCTTTCAACATAAAATGATCGTATCCTCCTTTTTCAATCTGCTCCAAATTCATTTGAAGTTCTTGAATATAAGGATCAACCTGAGAATCATCTTTAATTTTTCTTATTTTCATAGGTTTATGCAACCTAATGTTTGCCATTTCTCCATCTTCTAGATAAATAGCATTTGAAGTATATTCAATAAATGGAGATGCGTCAGAAGCAATGAAATACTCGCCTTCACCAACACCTATCGCCAATGGACTCCCCAAACGAGCAGCAACAATTTCATTAGGGTTTTTTTGATCAAAAACTGCAATTGCATAAGCACCTACAACTTGATTCAAGGCTACTTGAACGGCTTTACCTAATTTTAATTTTTCTTTAATCTGAATTTCTTCAATCAAATTGACTAAAACTTCTGAATCGGTATCCGAATGAAAAACATACCCTCTTTTTTTTAATTCTTCTTTAAGAGGTGCATAATTTTCAATAATCCCATTATGAATAATCGCCAAATTTCCTGAATTTGACAAATGTGGATGAGAATTTACATCATTAGGCACACCATGTGTAGCCCATCTGGTATGTCCAATTCCTATGGTTCCGTTGGTTGTTATTTCTTTAGCTGCTTTCTCTTCTAAACCAGAAACTTTTCCTTTTGTCTTGCAAAGTTTTAAATGTTCCCCATCATAAAGCATAACTCCAGCACTATCATATCCTCTATATTCTAGCCTTTTTAATCCTTTTATAATAATAGGATAAGCTTCTCTATAACCAATGTATCCAACGATTCCACACATAATTTTAGATTAATTAGGTTTTGTATAAAAAATTTCGAGTTTCAATCTTTTCTCGTCAGCTACTGTTGATTTACCACCATAAACAACAGTTCCTAAAGGATTCATAACAGCTGCTTTTGGCGTTTGTATGTAAAAATTAGGTAGTACACTTGTAACTTGTATTGGATTTTTCCATTTATAAGAAACTCCAGTATTCACAACACTTATATCTTCCGTTACAACGAGTCCAAGTTTAACATTAGTTGAATCTGCATTTTTTAACAAATTTCTAATCTGATTGGTAATTCTAATTTTATAGGTAAGTCCTCTTCCACCTGTAACAGCTTCTTTTTTGATAAGCCCATCAAATATAAACTTAGATTTCTTTGTATTACTACTTGTTGTAGCGTCATTATAATAATCGGAAATTGGCCTTTTGTTATTTAAATCATACAAATAAATTCGATTAGGTTCATAACTGCTATTCATTTTGTCTGCATCAATATGAAAAACCAAATTAGCTTCATTTATCAGCCATTTATTAGCTCTAAGGGTTTCTAGTTCGCCAGGAGTATTGAAAAGTTCAATAATAGACATGGCTCCTTCGCCTCCTTTTAGATATAACTTTTCATCGCCTTCTGTTGTATTAATATTTGCAGGATTGGTGGCATTAGCATATTCGGTGTTAGTCCCGCTTTGATTTAAAAGGCTAACGGAATTCCCCGATAAATTCAGTACTATTGTTCGTTTATCCTTTACAGTTTCGGCATCGGTTGTTATGCTCGTTTTAGCTTTGTAACTTACCGTAATTTTGCCTGCTTTAAAATTCAACATTGCCATACTGCCAGCACTTCCATCTGCATCTTCAATTTTGAAATACAATCCTCTAAAATAATCTCTAAAAACATCATTTGTGGCTAATTTTCCAGCTGGAGCATTTATGATTTTATCCTTAAAAAATTCTGCACTTAATTTCAAACGCATTGCTGGAACTGACTTTGTTGTCGTTACTTTGTCATTTGCATCTTTTGAGGTTTCTATAATTTCTTTTGGATCAAAAAAGAATCCATCATTTTGTTCTTTATTTGTACTTTCAAAATCATTCAAACGACTTCCTATTTTAGCAGTATCAAAATCAGTATTTTGATCTGTAAAATATTTTTGAGTTTCTTTAAATCCACCAATTGGATCCAAATCTCTCATAAAAATTCCTGATTCATAAATACTTAATTTAATTTTAGCTTTGTTAGCACCGTATATAGAGTCTAAAGCATAAGTATAAGTCCCATCAGAATTTGTTGTTTTTTTGCTGAAATATGGCACCGTTAAATAGACACTATCAATAACAGCTTCTTCTCCAATTTCTTGATTAGGATTGGCCAAAATTAATTGAGTAGCAAAACTTGCTGTAGTTTTACCAAACGCTGGATTATCATATATTCCCAGAGCATTAACTGGTAAATTATTGGATTGAATTGGTCCAATTTTTTGATTGTAAGCTATAACATTTGAAGTATATTCCATGAGATCAAAATGGTTATCACCAATTAAATTATCTCCAATGGCATTGTATTCTTTATCGCAAGAGTATAAAAAAAGAACCCCTGCTACCAATAGCATTTTCTTAAATAAAGAAGAATTGTACATGTTTGTTATAAAAGTTTAATTTATAGAACTTCGGTTTTGTAGAAATTAGTATACGCTTCAGCGAATTTATCTTTCGGCGTGAAAGGTAAAAAAGGTTTTCCTGAAGATTCTATAAATTTTGTTAAACTTGCTGATAGGTTATCAGAAGCAATAATTACCGCATCAGAATGTTTCACGGTTGCTTTGATAATATTCTCATAATCTGGCGTTTCTAAATCTGAAATAGCATCATAAGGGACATTATCAAATTTAACTTTATTGATCATTTCAGGGTCTAAAGTACCTTCAAAAGACTGGCTATAAACAGAAGTCACAATTTTTGTTTCCGAAAACAAGGCTTCATTTTTATAAAAATGTTTCATATAGATTGGCAACATAGCAGCCATCCATCCATGAACATGAATAATATCTGGAACCCAATTCAATTTTTTAACGGTTTCTACAACTCCTTTTGCAAAGAAAATAGCACGTTCGTCATTATCTGGATACATAACACCTTCTTCATCTGCAAATGTAGCTTTGCGTTTGAAATATTCATCATTATCAATAAAGTAAACTTGTATACGCTCTTTGGGTATAGAAGCTACTTTTATAATTAATGGCATATCTAGGTCATTTACAACCAAATTCATCCCTGAAAGTCTAATTACTTCATGTAATTGGTGTCTTCTCTCATTAATATTTCCATATCTGGGCATGAAAATTCTTATCTGTCCGCCTTGATCATTTATCATTTTCGGCACGTCATAAGACATTAAAGAGACCTCATTTTCAGCGAGATAAGGAACCACTTCAGATGATACATATAATATCCTCTTATCTTTCATAATGTAATTTGCTTAATTTATTGGCAATAAAAACCATGCAAAATTACAAAAATTTATGCAGTTATTAACTAAAATATTATGTTTGCATTTAATTTTAATAATACCACCATGCATATTTTCTACGGAAAAGCAGCTTTAATTGCCTTTTTGAATTCAGATAAAATAGCAAATTCAACCATTGGATTTGTCCCGACAATGGGAGCGCTACATCAAGGTCACTTAGCTTTAATGCATAAATCATTACTAGAAAACGAGCATACCGTAGTGAGTATTTTTGTTAATCCTACTCAATTTAACAATCCAGAAGACTTAGCAAAATACCCTAGAACTATTGAGGAAGATGTTAAAAAAATGACTGCTTTGAACCCCGAAATCATATTATATGCCCCTACAGTTGATGATATTTATGAAGGTCAAACGGTTTCGCAATCTTTTGATTTTGATGGTTTAGAAAACCAAATGGAAGGTAAATTTAGACCTGGCCATTTCAATGGTGTAGGAACAATTGTAAAACGCCTTTTTGAAATTATCAACCCTACAAATGCCTATTTTGGCGAAAAAGATTTTCAGCAATTGCAGATTGTCAAAAAAATGGTCTCGAAAAATCATCTGAAAGTAACTATAATTGGTTGTCCTATTTTTAGAGAATCGAATAATCTTGCCATGAGTTCTAGAAACGAACGCCTATCAAAACAGGAAAGAGAAGATGCCGCTATCATTTACAAAACACTTTTAACTGCCAAAGAAAAATTTAAAACCAAAAGTGCACAATGGGCAACGGAATGGGTTCGAAAATCTTTTCAAAACAACACTTCATTTGCTTTAGAATATTTTGTGATAGCCGATGAAGCTACTCTTTTGCCATGTCTCAAGAAAAATAAAAACAAGAAATACCGCGCTTTTATTGCTGTATTTGTCAACAATATTAGGTTGATTGACACTATTTCATTAAATTAATTTACCTTTGTCGCATGCAAATTCAAGTCGTAAAATCAAAAATTCACAGAGTAAAAGTAACTGGTGCCGACCTTAATTATATCGGAAGCATTACTATTGACGAAACTTTATTAGACGCTTCAAATATTATAGAAGGCGAAAAAGTATCTATTGTAAACATCAATAATGGAGAACGTTTTGAAACCTATGCTATAAAAGGCGAAAAGAATTCTGGCATCATCACTCTCAATGGACCTGCAGCCCGAAAAGTTCAAAAAGATGATATTATTATCATCATTTCTTATGCTACTCTTGAATTTGAAGAGGCGAAAACATTCAAACCTTGGATTATTTTTCCAAATGAAAAAGACAATTCTTTGACCTAATTTTCTTTTAAAATCTTATTTACAATACCATTTCTAAGTAATTTATTTTCGTTCATTCCTGTTTGTAGATTGCAATTTGGAATTGGTTTTCTATTGTGTGCTTTTTATAAAAGTAAATAAAGTATTATCTTGGTGCTTTATTTTTTTATTAAATACCTAAAAAATGCCTCAATCATGAAACACGCCTTACTACTGTTGCTTTTTAGCATTTCATCGTTTTCACAAAAAACAATTGAATCTTTTAAATCTGGCAAATTAGGTGAAAGTCGAGAAATCACCATTGGCTTACCCGCTTCCTACGAAAAAAATCCTGCCAAAAAATACCCAATCCTTATTCTATTAGACGGAGATTATTTATTCGATCCTTTTTATGGCGCTCTAAGTTATGGTAGTTATTGGGATGATATTCCAGAAACTATCATTGTAGGCATCAGTCAAAATAAAAATGAGGAGCGAATTGAAGACAGTAATTATGACCAAGCGGATGGTTTGCCAACAGAAAAAGGCGCTAAATTTTTTGAATTTATTGGTGGTGAATTACTTCCTTATATCGAAAAAAAATACCGTGTCGCCCCATTCCGAATCATAGCTGGGCACGATACAACTGCTGGATTTTTAAATTTTTTCTTATACAAAGATTACCCTATTTTTAATGCCTATATTTCTCTAAGCCCTGAACTCGCTACAGATATGGAGAAACGCATTCCTGAAAATTTAAACAAAATAAAGCAGCCCATTTTTTACTATCAATCCTCAGCCGACGGCGATGTAAAAAAACTTAGAGAACCCATTCAAACAATGGATGAAAGTATCAAACAAATAACAAATCCTTTATTAAACTACAAATACGATTTGTTCAAAGGTGCTTCCCATTATTCCTTAGTATTATATTCCATTCCAAGTGCTTTGTATCAAATTTTCGAATCTTACAAACCCATTTCGTCAACAGAATTCAATGAAAAAATTGCAATACTCCCATCAGGATATGTAGACTATTTAGTCACAAAATACGACCTTTTGTCTAAAAATCTAAGTATGAAAATTCCAGTTCGGATAAATGATTTCAAAGCAATAGAAGCTGCTATTCTAAAAAACAATGCTTATACCGAATTGGATCAATTGGCGCAAATTGCCAATAAATACTATCCAAAAACGATGCTCGCAGATTATGAATTAGGATTAATGTATGAAAAACAAGGTGATGCAAAAAAAGCAGCAAAAAAATACCAAAACGCGTCGCAACAAGAAGAAATTGGAGACTTAACCAAAGACATGATGATGGAGAAATTTGATGACATGCAAAGTTTAATACAAAAAAAATAATGGCAAAACTGAAGACGACTTTTTTCTGTCAGAATTGCGGCGCGCAATATTCTAAATGGCAAGGCCAATGTAATTCTTGTAAAGAATGGAATACAATAGCAGAGGAAATTATACAAAAAGAAGAAAAAGTAGCTTGGAAAAGCGAATCCACTTCTAGCAACAAAGCTCCAAAACCTTTGCGGATAAATGAAATTGATTCCACTCAAGAAGTTCGAATGGACACCACTGATGGCGAGCTCAATCGGGTTCTTGGAGGCGGTATTGTTCCCGGCTCCTTAATCCTATTAGGCGGTGAGCCGGGTATTGGAAAAAGTACGCTTTTGCTCCAAATTTCTTTAAAACTACCCTACAAAACTTTATATGTTTCAGGAGAAGAAAGCCAAAAGCAAATAAAAATGCGTGCGGAAAGAATTACACCAAATGGTGACAATTGCTACATTCTTACCGAAACCAAAACCCAAAATATTTTTAAACAAATTGAAGCTATTCAACCTGAAATCGTGATTATCGATTCCATTCAAACCCTTCATACCGATTACATTGAATCTACCCCCGGAAGTATTTCTCAAATCCGAGAAACCACTGCCGAACTTATAAAATTTGCTAAAGAAACTAATATCCCCGTTATTTTAATTGGTCATATTACCAAGGATGGAACTATTGCTGGACCAAAAATTCTGGAGCACATGGTTGATACCGTTTTACAATTTGAAGGCGACCGAAATCATGTGTATCGTATTCTGCGTTCTTTGAAAAACAGGTTTGGCTCCACAGCCGAAATTGGTATTTATGAAATGCTAGGTAATGGCTTGCGCGAAGTTTCAAATCCCTCAGAAATCTTAATTTCGCACAAAGACGAAGAATTATCAGGAACCGCAATTGCTTCAACATTAGAAGGAATGCGCCCCTTAATGCTTGAAATTCAATCATTAGTTAGCACCGCTGTTTACGGGACCCCGCAAAGAAGTACAACAGGTTATAATGCCAAACGACTCAATATGATTTTGGCAGTTTTAGAAAAAAGAGCTGGTTTTAGATTGGGTGCCAAAGACGTTTTTCTAAATATAACAGGTGGGATTTCTGTCGATGATCCAGCCATTGATTTGGCAGTTGTAGCCGCCATTTTATCATCAAACGAAGATATTCCAGTAAATAAAGATTTTTGTTTCGCAGGCGAAGTAGGACTTTCAGGAGAAATACGGCCCGTAAACAGAGTCGACCAACGCATTCAAGAGGCTGAAAAGTTAGGATTCTCGACGATTTTTGTATCTAAATACAATAAAATTGCTTTGAAAAATACAGGAATCAAAATTCGATTAGTCGCCAAGATTGAAGATGTAGCCAGCGAATTGTTTGGTTAAAATAATTTCATTGTAAACACATTAAAAACAACAAATAAAGCGATAAACAATGCATCCAAAAATAACCTTTATTGGAATAGTAGTATCTCTAATTCCTTTTTTTACAACAGCCCAACAAGCAGAAAATCAAAATGCATTTCCTGTTCAAATAACTCTTTCTAACGGAATTATAGAGGGTGATTTTGATATAAAAACAAACATTCAAAGCTTCAAAGGAATTCCATTTGCACAACCACCAGTTGGCAATCTCAGATGGAAAGCGCCACAACCTGTTACAAATTGGAATGGTGTCAAACAAACCAAAAAATTTGGACCAAGAGGAATTCAATCCAATGTTTTTGGCGACATGGGGTTCCGAAGCGATGGTTTAAGCGAAGATTGTTTGTATTTAAATGTTTGGGCTCCCGCAAAAACAAGTGCAGAAAAACTCCCTGTATTGGTTTATTTCTATGGGGGAGGGTTTGCTGCTGGTGATGGTTCAGAAAACCGATATGATGGTGAAAATATGGCCAAAAAAGGCATTATAACTTTAACGGTTAACTATCGTCTTGGCATTTGGGGCTTTTTCTCTCACCCAGAATTGACTAAAGAATCTCCGTATCATGCATCTGGTAATTATGGACTGCTAGACCAAAATGCAGCTTTGAAATGGGTACAGGCTAATATTGAAAAATTTGGAGGTGACCCCAAACGTGTAACTATTGCAGGAGAATCTGCTGGATCTATTGCTGTAAGCGCACAAATGGCTTCCCCCTTGTCGAAAGGCCTTATTGCTGGAGCTATTGGCGAAAGTGGTGGATCTATTTTTCCAACATTGGCCCCCGTTCCATTAGCGCAAGCAGAAAAAACGGGTCTTGAATTTGCTCAAAAAATTGGCGCGAATTCACTGAAAGAATTGCGTTCCATGTCCACTTTAGAATTGTACCAAAAATCAATAGGAACCAGTTTAGGGGTTTTCAAAACAACTATTGACGGTTATTTTTTGACCCAAACATTACCCGAAATTTTTGAAGCCAAAAAGCAAGCAATGATTCCATTATTACTAGGATGGAATTCAGAAGAAATGACCTATCGCGCATTAACGGCTGGCAAAGACCTTAATAACGAAATCTATATTCAAAAAGTGAAAGAACTGTATGGTAGCAAAGCAGACAAAGTTTTGCAATTATATCCGATAGGAACTCCTGAAGTGACAGAACAATCAGCGACCGATTTATCCGGCGACCGATTTATTGCATACAGCAGTTGGAAATGGTTCGATTTGCATCGAAAAAACAGCACACAAGCTATATATCGTTATTATTACACCCATCCAAGACCTGAAATGCGAGACAATAGCCTTGAAGCAGGTTTAGCAGGCGGAGTCATCAAAAAGAATTCAAATGCTCCCAAAACCCCAATTCCAAAAGGGGCCGTACATTCAGCCGAAATCGAATATGCTATGGGAAATTTAGCTAGTAACAAAGAGTATGCTTGGACTGAAGACGATTATCAGGTTTCGGAAATTATGATGAACTACTTTGCTAACTTTATCAAAACCGGAAATCCTAATGGCGATTCACTTCCTGTTTGGCCAATTGCAAAAAATGAAGAAAAACCAGAAATTATGCTAATTGATGTAAATTCAAAAGCAGTTAAGGCTGAAAATGACGCACGTTATCTCTTTTTGGACAAAGAATATTTGCAGCAATAATTTTTGAAAGAATGCTGTTAGCAAAGACTAGGCATTTTTATGAAAAACTTTTTTATTAAAAACAATCAAAATCCCAACTCCTGTTGAGATAGCCATATCTGCTACATTAAAAATAGCATTAAAAAAAGTAAAAGGTCTTCCTCCTATAAAAGGAACCCATTCTGGCATTGGATAATCTTTAACAAATGGAAAATAAAATAAATCCACTACTTGACCGTGAAACCAAGTGCCATAAGGATTGTCTGAGAACAAAGTAGCCAATTGATTTTGACTATCATTAAAAATCACACCATAAAAAACGGAGTCAATAATATTACCAAAAGCCCCTGCTAAAATCAAAGAAATAGCAACTATTAAATAGGTAGAGCTGTGTTTTCTTTCAACTGAATCCCATAACCAGTATCCAATTCCAACTACTGCTACTAGTCTGAAAATAGTTAAAAATAGTTTACCATAAGCCCCTGGTATTTTAGTTCCCCAAGCCATACCTTCATTTTCGATAAACAAAATTTTAAACCAATGAAATACTTCAACTTCTTCCCCTAGAATAAAGTTAGTTTTGATATATATCTTTGACGCTTGATCAACAAGTAATATGATAAAAATAAGGAGATATGCTTTTCGTAATGACATTTTATAAATTTTTATGGCGCAAAAATAACAATTTAATCAAAAAAAACGCTCCTAACGGAGCGTTAATTTAGTCTGTAAAATTTTGATTATCGTTGCAAATTTTTTGCTTCAATACTCATAGTGGCATGAGGAACAATTTTTAATCGTTCTTTACCAATTAATTTTCCTGTTACTTTACAAATACCGTACGTTTTATTTTCTACACGGAAAAGTGCGTTTTTCAAATCCCGAATGAATTTCTCCTGACGAATGGCTAATTGTGAATTTGCTTCTTTAGACATGGTCTCGCTTCCTTCTTCAAAAGCTTTAAAAGTAGGTGAAGTGTCATCCGTTCCATTATTCAAATCATTCATGTAAGCACTTTTGATTAAATCTAAATCTTCTTGTGCTTTTTGAATTTTTCTAAGGATTATCTCTTTGAACTCTGCCAAGTCGGAGTCAGAGTATCTTGTCATTTCATCTACCATAACTAAATTATTTAGTGATTGTTATTCTTGTTTTTATCTCGTCAAATTCTATTTCTAATCCTTCTACAATCGTTTCCTGAAAAACCAATGCTTCTGTAAGCGTTTCTGATTTAATATACGCTTCATTCGCTTTTACGGCGGCTTCTAAAGTTGCATTGTTTTGCAAATATACTTTTATTTTGTCAGTAACTTCAAATCCTGAATCTTTACGCAAGTTCTGAATTCTGTTTACTAATTCTCTTGCAATTCCTTCTTGTTTTAATGCTGGGCTGATTGTAATGTCTAGCGCTACAGTTATTCCATTTGAATTTGCTACTAATAAACCTTCAATATCTTGTGAAGAAATTTCTACATCTTCTAATGTTAAAGTTACGTTATTTCCAGCAATAACAATGGTTAAGCTACCTTCTTTATCCAATTGATTAATATCTTCTTTAGAAAGTCCTTGTATCTCTTTGGAAATCAAACCCATATCTTTTCCGAACCGAGGTCCTAAAGCCTTAAAATTTGGTTTAATCTGTTTTATCAAAACGCCTGAAGCATCATCTAAAAGTTCAATTTCTTTAACATTTACCTCTGCTTTTATAAGATCAGAAACCGCCTCAATTTCAGCCCTTTGATTAGCGTCAAGTACTGGAATCATTACCTTTTGCAAAGGTTGACGCACCTTAATCATTTCCTTTTTACGAAGTGATAAAACCAGTGATGAAATGGTTTGTGCTTTCTGCATTTTGCTCTCTAACGATTTATCAACAAAGTTTTCAACGTATTTCGGGAAATCTGCTAAGTGAACACTTTCAAATTTTTCGGTTTGTGTCGCCCGAGTTAAATCTCTATAAAGAGCGTCCATAAAAAATGGGGCTATTGGCGCGCTTAATTTACTTATAGTCAACAAACAGCTGTATAAAGTCTGATATGCTGCCATTTTATCTTGCGCATATTCCCCTTTCCAAAAACGTCTTCTACACAAACGAACATACCAATTGCTTAAATTTTCCTGAACAAATTCCGAAATAGCACGAGCTGCTTTTGTAGGTTCATAATCCGCATAAAAACCATCTACCTCATTAATCAAAGTATTCAATTCCGAAATAATCCATTGGTCAATTTCCGGTCTTTCATGCAATGGAATTTCAGTTTCTTTGTATGTAAAGCCATCAATATTAGCATACAAACTAAAAAACGAATAGGTATTGTATAAAGTTCCAAAGAATTTACGGCGTACTTCAGCAATTCCTTCC
>CANEXR010000029.1 GCA_947443815.1 Flavobacteriaceae bacterium
AGAACCCGTTTATGTCAAAGCAGGAGATGTTATTGAACTAGGAATTGAAGGTTTGGGTAGTAGCAAACAACTGGCAGTTGCTTATTCTAAAATGGAAGCATAAGGAATTCAACCAAAAAAAAACTGCCAAATTTGCCAAATCTGCGGGCTAACTTTTAATTAGTTTTCACGCAGGTTTTAAACTAAAAACCAAACACATGAAAATCGATAGTCACATTCATTTTTGGAAATACCATCCCGTAAAAGACGCTTGGATTACTGATGATATGAAAGTGATTCAAGCTGATTTTTTGCCTAACGATATTTCACCAGTATTTAAAGAAAATAACATTGACGGTTGTGTTGCCGTTCAAGCCGATCAAAGCGAAGCCGAAACCCATTTTCTTTTGCAATTAGCTGATGAAAATGATTGTATAAAAGGAGTTGTGGGTTGGGTAGATTTGAGGGCTCCCAATTTGGATGAACGGTTGAATTATTTTTCCCAATTCAAAAAACTAAAAGGATTTAGACATATTGTGGAAGCCGAAAGTGATGCTGCTTTTTTATTGCAGGAAGATTTTTGTAACGGTATAAAGAAATTAGCAAAATACAATTTCACGTATGATATTCTGGTTGCAGATGCCCAGTTGAAAACCGTTGCAGCATTTGTAAAAAAATTTCCAGAACAGCGGTTTGTCATTGACCATTTGGCAAAACCAAATATTAAACAATCCGATTTTTTGACTTGGGAAGCAGCAATAAAAGCAATTGCCACATACCCAAATGTGTACTGCAAAGTCTCTGGTCTAGTAACCCAAGCTGATTGGAATCATTGGAAAACTACTGATTTTACCTATTGTTTGGATGTGGTTACTATTGCTTTTGGAGTAGAGCGCTTGCTCTTTGGTAGTGATTGGCCCGTAAGTTTATTGGCGGCATCTTATCATGAATCAACCACAATCCTTCAGAAATATTACGCTGCTTTTTCTACAAAAGAACAAGAAAATTTTTGGGGGATTAATACCATGCGTTTCTATAACCTATAAAACAGGTAGTAGGTAGTACAAAACATTAGTATTTCACAATTTTTTTTAACTGGAGCATTGGAATAAGACTTAAAAACAGCATTTTTTTTAATTTAACGACAATTTTTTTGTGAATGTTAAAAAAATCTTTATACTTGTAGTCAAATTAACCATAAGAATATTTTTTTCACTGGTTTTTAAAATTTAGATAGACTATAAAATGAAAAAAAATTACGCCTTATTATTTTTTATACTATTGTTTTTCGCAATGAGCCAAGCGCAAACAACTTGGAAAAATGTGCAAATTGGTGGCGGTGGTTTTGTAACGGGAATCATAACCAGTAAAACAGAAGCAGATTTAAAATATGCTCGAACTGATGTTGGAGGCGCTTACAGATGGGATGCTACCAATGCTAAATGGATTTCATTATTGGATTGGGTAAGTACAGATCAAGTAGGATACATGGGGGTTGAAGCTATTGCAATAGACCCACAAAATAACGATACGGTATACCTGTTGGTGGGAACGGATTATTTTAATAGTGGCAAAACGGCTATTTTGAAATCAACCGATAGAGGGAATACGTTTACAGAAACTATCGTAACATCACAATTTAAAGCACACGGAAATGGTATGGGGCGTTCAAATGGGGAACGTTTGGTTGTAGATCCTAATAATTCTAATATTCTTTTTTGTGGAACAAGAAGAAACGGGTTGTTTAAGAGTATAGATGGCGGAGCAACTTGGACTAATATAGCTGGGTTTCCTGCTACTACCACTACAAATGATAATGGAATTTGTTTCGTAGAATTAGATCCTTCAACAGCATCAGGGGGGAGTACCCAAACGTTGTATGCTGGAGTTTCAAGGACTGGAGCTGCTAATCTTTACAAAAGTGCAGATGGGGGAACTACGTGGACAGCCGTAGCAGGTGCCTCGACCACCTTTATGCCACAGCGCGCCGTATTAGATTCAAATGGAACACTACTACTCACTTATGCTGATAAAGAAGGACCATGGAATTCAGCCGATGGACAAATCTGGAAACTATCAAAAACAGGGGTTTTAACGAATATTACTCCTACTGGTTTTGCAAAACCCTTCGGAGGAATTGATGTAGATCCTACAAATCCGCAACGTTTGGTTGCTTCCACAATGAATACCTATTTACTACAATATACCCCATCAGGAGGTTCAGGAATATATGGAGATCGGTTTTTTCTTAGTAGTGATGGCGGTAGTACATGGCGCGATTTGGTAGGTTCATCCGGAATTACTATTAATGACAATGGTTGCACATGGATTTCAGGTGCTTCAGCTTCGATACATTGGGCTGGAGATATTAAGTTCAATCCTTTTGATACCACTCAAGCTAGTGTAATATCTGGAAATGGAATTTTTACTTGTACGAATCTAAATGCGGCACAAACTACCTGGAAATTTGACGCCATCGGGTTGGAAGAAACTGTCCCTTTGGATCTTATTAGTATTCCAAACGGTCCAGTAATGAGTGTTATAGGGGATTATGATGGTTTTAAACATAGTAATGTTGCTGCTTTTGCACCCCAACATGCTCCAGCTATGGGGACTTCTACGAGCATAACCTATGCAGCTGGAAATACTAACAAAGTAGTAAGATTGGGAGATAAAATGTATTATTCTATAGACCAAGGCGGAACCTGGACACAGACAACAGGAGCATTGATGGGGAAAAAAGGAAGAGTTGCATTATCTTATGATGGGACTAAAATACTGCATTGTCCATCGGGTTCAAATATTACCTATCGTACAGTTAGTAATGGCAATGCTTGGACAACTTGTACTGGGTTAAGTTTTTCTGATGTTGTTCCTGTATCCGATCAAGTGACAAACAATAAATTTTATGCGTACAATAATAGTACTGGAGATATGATGGTAAGTACTAATGGAGGTTCAAGTTTTGCTATAGCGGGTAATGCGGGAACTTCGGGCTCTAAAATAATACGTACTGTACCAGGAAATGCCAATCACATTTGGATAGCAATGAACGGCAATGGGCTAAAACGCTCTATTGATGGCGGTGTTACATTTACGACTCCTTCAGCTAATGTTACCGCTGCAACTTCGGTTGGAATTGGAGCTGCTGCACCAGGAGTTACCTATCCAACGGTGTACATTTGGGGAACAGTTAGTGGTATAACGGGTGTTTTTCGTTCCATTGACCAAGGGGCGACGTGGATTCGTGTTAATGATGATGCCCATGAATATGGGGGTGTCGGAAATGGACAATTTGTTATTGGTGATATGAATACGTATGGTAGAGTTTATATGAGTACTGTAGGTAGAGGAATAGTTTATGGGGATAGTGATGCTACATTAGGGCTAGGAGACTTGTCTAACAAGAGTAAAAAAAGAATGTCAATTTCGGTATATCCAAATCCTGTGAAAGAAAATTATATTCAAGTACAATTGCCTGATGCGACTAATAGTTCTTTGGTAACGGTACAGATTTTTGATGTAGCAGGAAAATTGTTGATTCAAGAAATATATTCCGTAATTAATAATAATATAACGGTTTTGCTTGATGGAAAAGCAAAAGGAATTCTTGTTTTAAAAGTAAAAACAAGTGATGGAAAATTTGGTGTTGTAAAGGTTCTACAACAGTAAAAAAATAGTTGTGTATAATTAGAATCATATCAAGAATCAGCTTGCAGAAAAACCGAGAGCTGAAATCTGTATCATTTTTTTAGGATATGACAAATTTTAAAATTCGAAATTAAATCCTTTTTGAGTTAATTTAGTGTAAATCTCAGCATCAAATTTATATAACTGGGCTGCTCGATGAGAAACATCTTGTTGTTTTTCGTCCAAAGCAAGTAATAATTTCATGTGTAATATCTTTCTACGGAAGTTTGATTTGTCCATTTCAACACCTAAAATTTCTTCGTAAAGATGCATTAATTGCAATAAAGTAAATTTTTCAGGTAAAAGATTAAATCCTATAGGCGCTTGACGGACACGGTTCCGCAAGTGTTTCAAACTGTAATCTAAAATTTCGTTGTGGTCGTAAATTAAATTTGGTATTTCATTGATGCGGTACCATTTTGCATCAGAGGCCGTAAAACCAGCAATTACATTGTAATCTTCTCTTTTAATTAAAGCATAATAGCCAATCGTAATTACCCTTCTTAAAGGAAAACGATCCGGTTCTCCAAAGGCTTTTAGTTGTTCTAAATAAATATTATCCAATCCCGTAAGCTCCCCCAATAATCGATGAGCGGCATTATCAATACTTTCTTTCTTTTTTATCCAACCACCAGGAAGTCCCCATTTTCCTTTACTGATACCCTCGGCATGCTGTACCAAAAGTACTTCAAGTATTCCGCTGTCAAAACCAAATATTACACAGTCAATTGTGATGGCATTCATCGCAGATTGCTCAACCATTACAACGGATTCTTGATTTGTAACTTTTTTTGCCATACAAAAATAAAATTTATACGAAAATAGACAAATTAAATACATGATGCTTGTG
This sequence comes from Flavobacteriaceae bacterium, assembly GCA_947443815.1. Taxonomy (GTDB): domain Bacteria; phylum Bacteroidota; class Bacteroidia; order Flavobacteriales; family Flavobacteriaceae; genus Flavobacterium. The sequence continues at coordinate 4,520 of CANEXR010000029.1, forward strand.
TTAAATCAGGTTATTTTAAAAAAAGAATTCCTTGAAATATTCTTAAAAATCATGTTAAATACTAATTTAATGACTATCAATGTTTTGTGATTTTTTATTTGATTTATATAAAACATAATTCATTGGCATACAATAAATTAATCTATTTTTTCCGACAATTTATTTCTCTAAAAAACCAATCTGTATTTATTATATACTTAAAAATAAGCCGTATTAATTGCTAATTACAATTTTTTAACCTTAATATTTTGTTAATGTAAAAAAAATGTTTTACACTTGTGGTCAAAATAACTATAAGTGATATGGTAATTTTTACCATAAGATTGAAAAAGAAGCCAAAAACAATCAAAATCAAGATTTTTTTGAAGTCAAAAGTATTCGTTTTTTGAATTCTAAAAAGGGTTTGAATTTCAATTAAAACAAATCACTTAATAGCTTTTGAGAGTTAAGCACATTAATATAAAAACAAGAAAATGTATTTTTTAGGAATCGATTTAGGAAGCTCTTCTGTAAAACTATCGGTATTTGATGCCGAAAAGGGAAGTACTATTTGTGCCATAACAGCGCCTGAATTTGAGATGGATATTTGTGCACCCGCTTTTGGATGGGCGGAACAAGATCCTAATTCTTGGTGGCAGTACGTCAAAGAAGGGATTCAAGCATTAAGAAATAAAAATAATGTTGATGTAAAGCAAATTGCAGGTATCGGAATTGCTTATCAAATGCATGGATTGGTGTTGGTTGATGAAAATTTAAATCCGGTTCGGTCTTCTATTATATGGTGCGACAGCCGAGCGGCATTGATAGGAAATGAAACTTATGATCAAATGGGACATGAGTATTGCCAAAAGCAGATTTTAGGAAGTCCAGGTAATTTTACAGCTTCAAAATTAAAATGGGTTCAAGCCAATCAACCCGAAATTTTTGAAAAAGCAGCTTATATGATGCTTCCAGGTGATTTTATTGCTGCCAAACTTTCGGGTGTGGCACAAATCAGTACTTCAGGCTTGTCTGAAGCCGCTTTGTGGAATTTCTCCAAAGGAAGTTTAGCCACCGAAGTCTTGCAGGCTATGGGACTTTCGGAAAAAATGATTCCTGAAATCGTACCTAATTTTGGTTATCAAGCTACGATACATCCTGATGTTGCTTTTGAATTAGGATTCAACACTACTGTAAAAATAACCTATCGTGCAGGCGATCAGCCCAACAACGCCTTGTCATTAAACGTTTTAAAACCAGGCGAAATTGCTACAACTGCAGGAACTTCGGCAGTAATTTATGCCGTAAGTGATACCGATAATTATGATACAGAAAATCGTATCAATACTTTTTTGCATGTCAATAATACTCCTGCAGAAAAAAAGAACGGTGTGATGCTTTGTATCAATGGCTCTGGGATTTTATACCAATGGTTGCGTAAAATTATGTCGGCGGATAGCTCTGATTTAATGGCGTACGAAAAACTAAATGTCGAAGCTGCTAAGGTAAAAGTAGGAAGCGAAGGCTTGCGTTTTTACCCTTTTGGGAATGGTGTGGAGCGTATTTTTAATAATAAAAAAGCCAATTCAGGCATTCAGAATCTAAATTTTAACATCCATCAATCGGGACATCTTGTTCGTTCCGCTTGTGAAGGAATTGTGTTTGCCATGAATTACGGTTTTGATGTTATGAAATCCGTAGGAGCTGGTGGTGATATAGTACGAGCTGGAAATGCCAACTTGTTTTTGAGTCCTGTATTCAGAGAGATTTTTACAAATACTACCCAAACAACTTTAGAATTATACAATACCTCTGGTGCCGAGGGTGCTGCTCGTGCTGCTGCTTATGGGTATGGCTATTATGCCTCGCTTGAGGAAGCTTTTGCAGGTCTAAAATGCCTCGAACGAATAGAACCTAATTCGGTATTGACTACACAATATCAGGATATTTATCAAGAATGGAAAAACCATATTAATATTGAAATATAATGAATACGACTAAACAAACCTATTTTAAAAACATCGATACGATTAAGTTTGAAGGTAGAGAAAGTGATAATCCACTTGCTTTCAAATGGTATGACGAAAATCGAGTGGTAGCAGGAAAAACATTGAAAGAACACTTGCGCTTTTCAATGGCCTATTGGCATACCTTATGCAATACAGGCGGAGATCCTTTTGGTACAGGAACAGAAACTTTTTCTTGGAATGAAAATGAAAATGCAGTTTTAAGAGCCAAAGACAAGATGGACGCTGCTTTTGAATTTATGAGCAAATTAGGGATTCCTTACTATTGTTTTCATGATTTGGATCTTGTGGATGAAGCGCCAACTTTGGAAGAATTCGAGAGCCGTGTACAAGAATTGGTGGCTTATGCCAAAATTAAGCAAGAGGAAACTGGGATTAAATTGTTGTGGGGAACTTCCAACTTGTTTAGCAATCCTCGTTATATGAATGGCGCTTCGACCAACCCTAATTTTGATGTAGTAGCTCATGCTGCGGCTCAAGCTAAAATTGCTATCGATGCAACCATAGCTCTAGGAGGCGAAAATTATGTATTCTGGGGAGGTCGCGAAGGCTATATGAGTCTCTTGAATACCGATATGAAAAGAGAATTAGACCACATGGGACAATTCTTGACTACCTGTAGGGATTATGCACGCGAGCAAGGTTTCAAAGGAACTTTCCTCATCGAGCCAAAACCAATGGAACCTATGAAACATCAATATGATTTTGATGCCGCTACTACTTTAGGTTTTTTACACAAATACGGACTTCAAGATGATTTTAAACTGAATCTTGAAGTGAATCACGCAACACTTGCGGGTCATTCTTTCGAACATGAATTGCAAGTAGCAGTAGATGCAGGGATGTTAGGAAGTATTGATGCCAATCGTGGCGATTACCAAAATGGATGGGATACCGATCAATTTCCTATTGATGTTCATGAAATTACACAAGCCATGTTAGTCATTCTAGAAGGCGGAGGAATTCAAGGCGGAGGAATCAATTTTGATGCAAAAGTGCGCAGAAACTCCATCGATTTAGAAGATAAATTCATAGCTCATATTTCAGGAATGGACGTTTTTGCTAGAGGACTTATCTGTGCTGATCAGGTTTTAAAAAATACCAATTATAAAAAATTACGTGAACAACGTTATGAATCATTTGACAGTGGCAATGGCGCTAAATATGAAAAAGGAGAACTCTCTTTAGAATCACTTAGTACTATCGCCCGTGCAAATGGAGAACCCCAACAAATAAGTGGGAAGCAAGAGTTATTTGAACAAATTATTGCCAATGCTTATTAGTATCATTAAAAAAACAACTATTAACTAAACAAATTAACCAATTCTTTAATTATTATGAAAAGAAAATATTGTATTTCGACAATGCTTCCCTTTTGTATGACGCTCCTATTCAGTGTTTTTATGCTGCAATCTGGTTTTGCGCAACAGCGATCTCTTTCTGTAACAGGAAAGATAACATCTAGTAACGACGGTATGGGAATTCCCGGAACAAGTGTTAGTGTAGAAGGAACTAACATCAGTACGGTTACTGATTTTGACGGTAATTATAAAATAGATACCCAATCGAATGCCACTTTAAAAATTAGTTTTGTAGGCTACAAAACACAACGTGTAGCTGTAAATAACAGAAGTTCAATTAATGTTGCACTACAAACAGATACAGCTGAACTTAAAGAGATTGTTGTCATTGGATATGGAACTCAGAAAAAGAAAGTTTCCACTGCAGCAACTTCAGTAGTGTCTGGAAAAGACATTCAGCAAGTAGCCAGTCTTGATGTTGTCAATGCCTTGCAAGGACAAAGTTCTGGGGTGTCTATTACTTCAACATCTGGACAACCAGGAGCAGGAATGGCAGTCAATATTCGTGGGGTAGGAACCGCAGGAAACAGCTCTCCACTTTATGTAGTAGATGGAGTTGTTGTGGATAACGGAATTGGGTACTTAGATCCTTCTTCTATTGAAAGAGTAGATATCCTTAAAGATGCCTCAGCAGCCTCTATTTATGGCGCCAGAGCAGCTAACGGAGTTATTTTGGTAACTACCAAAAAAGGCAAGGATGGTAAAATGAATGTGTCTTTAAATAGTTATACTGGATACCAGCAAATAGCCAAAAAATTAGACATGCTAAACGCTAACGAATATGCGGTTATAATGAATGAAGCAAGGGTAAACTCAGGTTTTACACCTTTGTATACAGCGTCTCAATTAGCGACACTTCCGAATCATGATTGGCAAAAAGATTTATTCAATGATGGAGCCATGAAACAAAATCACTCTTTATTGATTACAGGTGGGGATAAAAAATCGACCATTGCTACTGGATTATCCTATTATGGACAAGAAGGTCTTATTGGTAGTCAAAATAATCAATCACAATACGATCGTATAACATTTAATGTAAACACAACTTCAGATGTGATTGAAAATCATTTGAAAATTGGTGAAAATTTCTCTTTTGCTAATATCAAAAGTAATGGTGTTTCTGACCAAGGGATTTACAATAATAGCATAAGAAGTTTTCTAAACGCATCTCCTCTAGACGCTGCTTATAATGCGGATGGAAGTTTTGCTACTTCAATTATTGCTCCTGATGTTTTCAATCCTGTGGCTTCTTTATACCATAATAATTTTAAAGAAGATAAAATCAATCGGTATGTTGGAAATATTTTTGCGGAAGCGAAATTCATGAAAAATTTCACCTTCAAAACTAGTTTTGGAGTAGATATGTCGGATAGTTCTTATCGTTCTTTTAGACCTGTTTATAATGAAACACTTTTTGATAATAACCTTATTTCAAGTGTTACACAAAGTTCCAATAAAAGTATGGGCTGGTTATGGGAAAACACCTTACAGTACAAAACATCGATTAATGATATTCATCATTTTGATGTATTGTTAGGAACTTCAGCTAAATCTAATACTTCTGAAAGTATGGGTGCTACAGGTAAAAATTTAACGTTCAATGATTTTTCTCATGCCTATTTAAGCAATGCAACGGATAAAACATCAAATACGGTATATGGAGAAAGATATGATTACAGACTTCAATCTTATTTTGGTCGATTGTTATATGATTATGACAATAAATATTTATTCACTGCAACGATAAGAAGAGACGGTTCTTCTGAATTTGGTAAGAATAATAAATACGCTTACTTTCCTGCTGTATCAGCTGGTTGGAATGTAGATCGTGAAAATTTCTTTCCACAAAACAGTTTTATAAAAAATCTTAAAATAAGAGCGAGTTGGGGACAAAATGGTAATGACCAATTTTCAAAACGATTTGCTTATATGTCTACCATAAATTCGTATGATAAAAACTATCATTTTGGGACAGGAGCTAATGAAACGCTTTATACAGGATCGAGCCCAGATGCACTTGCAAACCCTGATTTAAAATGGGAAACATCTGAGCAAACGGATTTTGGTTTTGATGCTACCTTGTTTTCAAACCTTACTTTGACGTTTGATTATTATAATAAAACAACTAAAGACTGGTTGGTACAAGCGTCTATTCCAGAAATTGCAGGAGCTACACCTCCTTATGTAAATGGTGGTGATGTGAATAATAAAGGAATTGAATTAGGATTAGGATATAGAACTAATTTTGGAAAAGATTGGTCTTTTTCTGTAAACGGAAACCTATCTCATAATAAAAATGAGGTGCTTCGTGTTGCTAACTCAGAAGGAATCATCCACGGTGATTCTAACTTGCTTTTTCAAGGTTTGGATGAAATGAATCGTGTAGAAGTAGGACAACCAATCGGTTATTTTTACGGACTAAAAACAAATGGTATTTTTCAAAATGCAACCGAAGTTGCTGCGGGAGTTCAACCTAATGCTCAACCTGGAGATGTTCGTTTTGTTGATTTAAATAACGATGGAAAAATTGACGCGAATGATAAAACCAAAATTGGAAATCCAAACCCTGATTTCACCTATGGATTGAATATGGAATTATCCTATAAAGCTTTTGATTTATCTATTTATACGTATGGCGTTTCAGGGAATCAAAATGTTATGGGAATCCGCAGCATCGAACGTCCCTACTCTAATTATACAACATCAATATTGGATCGTTGGACTACTGAAGGAAGTTCAAATACAGTACCAAGAGTAACGTATGGTTCTGATGCAAATGGGAATTACACCAAAATGTCAGATTTATATGTTCATGACGCTAGTTTCTTCAGAATTAAGTCTGCTACATTAGGATGTGATTTAACCAAGCTATCAAGCAAGTTAAATTTCTTTTCTAAATTCAGATTATATGTTGCCGCAAACAATCTATTCACTTTTACAAAGTACAGAGGAATGGATCCAGAAATTGGGTTTGGAAACACAAATCAATCATGGGCAAAAGGAATTGACGTGGGGTACTACCCACAACCAAGAACCTACATGATGGGACTTAATGTTAACTTCTAATTATCAAAAAAATGAAAAATTATATTAAACTATTTACCGCATCAACGATATTGATATTAAGTTCTTGCTCAAATGATTTTTTAGACACCACACCTGTAACGGAAAAAGTTTCAGAAAATTTTTATAAAACACCAAAAGACGCTCTTGAAGGACTTGTTTCTATATATGACGTATTACAACAAGAAGGAGGATGGGCAGGTTTCCAAATGATTACCGAAGAAGCATCAGATGATTGTTTTGGTGGTTTTGGAACTGCTGATGGAATAGGGGTTTTAGACTGGGATCGTTTTAAAAACAGTTCTGATCCAGAAATGAACAATGTAGTTTGGCAAACATGTTACAAAGGAATTTACAGAGCTAATATTTTATTAGAAAACTTGGACAAAGTAAATTGGGGTGCTGATACGGCTCTTAAAACAAAATATGAAGCAGAAGCTCGTTTCTTGAGAGCACATTTTCATTTTGAATTAGCAAGAGTTTTTGGAGATATTGTTCCACTTGATCATTCTATTAGCACAAGTGAATTTAATTCTCCAAGACAAGCTCCAGAAATTACGTATGCTTTAATTGCCAATGATTTAAAATTTGCCGCTGCTAATTTAGGAGCTGATAATTATTCGCAAGTTGGAAATCCAAATTACGGGCGTATTACGAAATGGGCTGCTGAAGCTTATATTGCCAAAGCTTTTTTATTCTACACTGATTATTATGGCAAAACCGATTTAGCAGGTGTAATCTCTAAAACAGAAGCGGTAACAAGCATTAATGATGTTGTCAATAATAGTGGGCATACTTTGATAGCCGATTATTCTCGTCTATGGTTAGCGGCTTCACTTGCAAATTATGCTGGTGAAGGAAATACCGAAATGGTTTGGGCGGTTCGTTATAACGGAAGTGGAAAAGGAGATTGGGGTCTTCACGAAGGAAATCGTTTGTCTGTATTAATAGCACCACGTGGTGGAAATATAGGGAGATATGCTTACGGTTGGGGTGGACTTCCTGTTACTCCTAGCCTTTATAATGCATACGAAGTTGGAGATACTCGTAGAGATGCAACAATCATCAATTTTGAAGGAGAAGGATTGGATTTTGACCCAGCTCCAAACAAAAGAGACCAACGCCAATTTACAGGATATGCTTGGAAGAAATATTGCCCCGTTACCAATGAAGCTGGAGTTGCTGATGTAACTGCTAATGGTGGAAATTTTCAAATTGATAATGTGGAGGATTATGCTGTAATTCGATTTTCGGATGTATTGTTAATGGCTGCGGAACTTAATTTAGATACCAATGCTGGTTTTTCAAAAACTTGTCTAGACAAAGTTAGAGACCGTGCTTTTCAAAACACAATTCATCGTGTTGCAGCAACTTTGCCAAACATCATGAAGGAACGTCAACTTGAATTGGCACTTGAAGGGCAACGTTATTTTGACTTAATCAGACAAGGTACTGATGTAGCCAAAGCAGCGATTGATAATGTGGATAGCGACTCTCAATTTAATGTGACTTTCAGACCAGAAACTTTGGGTCTATTCCCATTGCCACAATCTCAAATTGTACTTTCTAACGGAGCGATATCACAAAATCCAGGATGGTAATTAACTTAAAAAAACAAATGACTATGAAACGTATACTGCACCTACTAATAGCTATAATAGCTTTAGGCTCCTTGTTTTCTTGCGAACCAGTTGAGGATCGCAACAGCTTGCCTGCAATAACAAAAACGGCTGCTGACCTTAAGTTCACCGTAGCGAAAGATGCTACTAATGCGAACAAAGTAATTATGACTAATCTTGATGCGGATGTTATTCCATATTGGAGTTATTCTGATGCTGATGGGAATGAGTTAGGGCATTTTAATACAAATGTGGCCGAAATTGTATTTCCTTTTGCAGGAACCTATATTGTAAATTACACCGCCTATACCCGAGGTGGTGCTGTTGTTGCTGCACCGGTATCCGTAACGGTAACGCAAAATGACGCTTCCTATTTTAGTGATGCAAGATGGAACATGCTTACCAATGGAATTGCTGGAAAAACATGGGTTTTTAACATGGTAACCGAAAGTCCGTTTGCCTTTGTTGGTTCTGGTTATGTAAACAAAACGGTTGAAGGAGATTGGGCTTGGTTTCCAGGAAGCATAAATGATGTTTCTTGGTCAGGTGTAGAAAACAAAGATTGGGGAGAAGTTACTTTTGATCTTAACGGAGGGTATAATGTAACCGTAAAACAAACTTCTTTGACTTCAGGAAGTACACAGCAAACAACCAAATCAGGAACCTATAATTTCAATCTTACAAATGGTTCTACAAATGATAGAATTGCACTAAATGGAGGATTAGAAATACTACATCTCAATGCGTATTATACGGAGACAATGTCGGGATTTACATTCTCTGATGTAAGGCTGATTGAACTTACAGCAACTTCTTTAAGATATGCTGCCATTCGTAACGATGGGGTTCAGGTTGTTATGAACTTAGTGCCAAAGAAAATTAATTAAACAGAAATGGCTTTTTTGAAATGAAATACTAAAGGTCATTTTTTTAATATTTTTTTCATACAAAAAAGGAATCCTTCTAAGCAGAAAAAAGGGACTGCTTAAAATAAATTTATACTACCGATACGTTATATTTGTTAACTTATCGGTAGTTTTAAATCCTTAATTAAGTCATCATGAATACAATGAAAAACCAAAACAACTTTCTGAAAACAGCCATTTTATTGGGGGTTATTACTGCCTTTGCCTTTAATGTAAAAAAAGGAAAACCAGAATTCAATTCCAGAAAGATATTATTTAATACCGGTTGGAATTTTCATTTGAATGACAGTATAAAAGATAAAGATACAATTAACAATACGACTACTTGGCGTACATTAAACCTTCCACACGATTGGAGTATCGAAGGTGAATTTGATGAAAAAAGCCCTGCTGGTTATGGCGGAGGTGCTCTAAATGGAGGATTAGGATGGTACAAAAAAACATTTAAGATTGCTCTTGAAAATAAAGAAAAAATCACATCCATCGTTTTTGATGGTGTGTATAGAAATAGTCAAGTCTGGATTAATGGACATTATCTAGGCAAACGCCCCAACGGATATATTGGTTTTCAATACGATCTTTCTCCCTATTTGAATTACGGAGATAAAAACAATCTAATTATTGTTAGAGTTGACAATTCGAAACAACCCAATTCACGTTGGTATTCCGGTTCAGGAATATTCAGAAATGTATGGCTACAAACTACAGATAAATTACATGTTGAACAATGGGGAACTTATGTTACAACATCAAAAGTGACTTCCAAAAGTGCTACGGTACATTTAGAAACTACAATTAAAAATCAATACGCTGCTTCAAAAAGTGCAACCATTCTAACTACAATTTTCAAAAACGACACTAAAGTAACATCAGTTACTCAAAATATACCCATTACTGCAAATGCAAATCAAGTTCTTAATCAAGACATAATCGTTAAAAACCCAATTTTATGGTCTATCGAAAAACCAGAATTGTACACTGCAGTTACAACAATTAATGTAGACAATAAGATTGTAGACGAATATAAAACCACTTTCGGAATCAGAAATTTCAAATTTGATGTTAATAAAGGATTTATTTTAAATGGGAAACAAGTCAAAATCAAAGGTGTTTGTATGCACCACGATTTAGGACCATTGGGATCGGCAATTAATACCAGAGCCATCGAACGCCAATTGGAAATTTTGAAAGGGATGGGTGTAAATGGCATCCGAACCTCTCATAATCCACCAGCTCCAGAGCTTTTGGATCTTTGTGACAAAATGGGTTTCATTGTCATGGACGAAGCATTTGATATGTGGAAAAAAGCCAAAACCAAATACGATTACAGTCAATATTGGGACCAATGGCATGCCAAAGATTTGCAGGATCAAATCCTCCGTGACCGCAACCATCCCAGCATATTTATGTGGAGTATCGGCAACGAAATTCCAGAACAATGGAGCGAGGAAGGCGTTGTAATTGCCAAAGAATTATCAGCAATCGTAAAAAAACTAGACACCACACGATTAGTGACTGCTGCTATGAATCCCGCCGTTAATATGAATATTGACGAAATAACATTGCAATTTGAAAAGTCTAAAACCTATTTTAATGCATTAGCGACTTCGGGGGCTTTGGATATTATAGGCTATAATTATGCCCATCAAACTTTCGAATACCATCAAAAAAACTTTCCAAATGTTCCTTTCATAGCTACCGAAACTACTTCGGCATTGGAAACCCGCGGGCATTATGAGTTCCCTTCTGATGCTATCAAAGTATGGCCTGTTCGCTGGGATTTGCCTTTCACAACAGGAAATGCAGACCATACCGTATCCGCATTTGATCAAGTTAGAGCACCTTGGGGTTCGACCCACGAAGCGACTTGGAAAGTGATGAAGAAACATGATTTCCTTGCAGGAATGTACATTTGGACTGGTTTCGATTATATCGGTGAACCCACTCCTTATGAATGGCCATCTATTAGTTCCTATTTTGGAATTGTGGATTTGGCGGGTTTCCCCAAAGACGTTTATTATATGTACCAAAGCGAATGGACAGACAAAACCATGCTGCACCTTTTTCCGCATTGGAACTGGAAGGAAGGTCAAATCATAGATGTTTGGGCATATTATAACAATGCCGATGCGGTAGAACTTTTTCTTAACGGAAAATCAGTTGGTATTCGAAGCAAAAAAGGAGACGATTTACACGTGATGTGGCAAATTCCTTTTCAAGCGGGAACATTAAAAGCGATCTCCCGTAAAAACGGAAAAACAGTTCTGGAAACCGAAATCAAAACAGCAGAAAGTCCAGCACTTTTAAAATTAACAGCGGATAGAAATACCATCAAAGCCGACGGAAATGATTTGTCTTTCGTAACCGTCGATATCACCGATTTAAATGGGGTGCTTTCGCCAAATGCCAATAACGAAATTAGTTTTTCTTTAAAAGGAAACGGAAAAATAGTAGGTGTATGTAGTGGCGACCCAGTAAGCCACGAATCCTACAAAGGAACAAAACATACTGCTCTTAATGGAAAATGTCTAGTTGTGATTCAGTCGGGCGATAAAGCCGAAAAACTGGAATTAACAGCTACAGCCAATGGTTTGAAAGCAGCTACAATTACAATTTCAGCAGAATAAAACACAATTGAATAATATTAAAAAAGAACACAATGAAAAAAATACAAATTGCTTCCTTGTCTTTATTCATGGGTTTTGGTTTGTTGCTTTCGCCAAAAGCGTCTGCACAAATTCAAAATGCAGATGTGCTTAACGCACCGATGGATATCAGCAAAGATTTTCAGAATTACCTGAACACCTTTTATTTTGCCGATGAGCTTACCGGTTTTGATCCAGCAACAGGCAAAGGAACAGTAAAATACTTGCGTTACAATTACCAAACACGTCAGGCATTCAACAATATGATGATGAAACCGGGTCCAGTTGTAGCCAATGAATTTCCTGCTACTGAATATGCCGCTTCTCCAGAATTGCCGTTCCAAATTCAGTTTGTTTCAGACCGTACTTTGAGAATAAAAACCACATCTGGGCCACAATTTCGCCCAGAAACAACGTCTTTAATGCTCGTTGATGGGGTGGCTCCAAATCACCCTGAATTATGGAAATATTCTAAAATTGAAGGAGGTTATAAATTTACCAGCAAACACGGCTCGGTTGAAATTCAAACGAAACCTTGGCACGTAAAAATATACGATGAAAACGGTAAATTGTTGACAGGAACATTACATGATTCTGATTTTAAAAACACCTATACACCCACACTCCCGTTTTCGTTTGTGCGTAGAAACAGTGATTATTCCAGAAGCATGGGAGCGGCTTTCAGCTTAGAACCAGACGAAAAAATATTTGGTTGTGGAGAATCGTTCACCCAATTCAACAAACGCGGGCAAAAAGTAGTTTTATGGACGGATGATGCCAACGGTATTCAAAACGAAACCATGTACAAACCCGTTCCGTTTTATATGAGTAGCCGTGGTTATGGCGTTTTTATGCACCATTCTACGCCAATTACTTGTGATTTCGGAAGGTATTTTGGTAGTGCTAATGAAATGTACATTGGCGATGATGAAGCCGATTTGTTTTTCTTTATAGGAGAACCAAAAGAAATATTGGACGAATATACCAACTTGACTGGAAAAGCAGCAATGCCACCACTTTGGTCATTTGGTTTCTGGATGAGCCGGATCACTTATTTCTCTGAAAAAGAAGGACGTCAAGTAGCCAAAGATTTACGCGCCTATAAAATTCCAACCGATGTAATTCACTTTGATACAGGTTGGTTTGATGTAGATTGGAGAAACAATTATGAATTCTCT
>CANEXR010000030.1 GCA_947443815.1 Flavobacteriaceae bacterium
TCCTTGAAAATAATCTTTATAATCAATACGCATGTACCCAAACCCTAAAAGAGGTTCTCTAGGTAATCCTTCGGTTATGAGTGCTTTCCAAAAAGGTAATCTTCCCGTTAAACTCATAACTTCCTCTAATCGAGAGCTATCTCCCCCTTTTAAAATCATTTTGTTAATAGCAAATGGAGCCACCATTAATACCCCAGCTAGAAACAGTATCTTTAACATCTTTCCTTTTGTTTGTTTAATATGGAAAAAAACAATTAATAATGCTCCAATTAAAGAAGATCGTGATCCAGTCATATACAAAGCATAAAATAGTACTATAATTTTTACAACTGTCCATATTTTATTTTTCTCTCCGTATAAATCAAATAGGAGGCAGGCAATACCAACTCCAGCTAACATTCCAAGTTCATTAGGATTCATAAGAACACCACCCAATCGAGATTCTTCTCCACCATTTGTCAAACGAAAAAAAGTAACAGGATCTATGAACATACCAAAAACAAATATTAGTTGAATTATAAAAATAGAATTACCAAGTAAATGGTACAATCGAATAGAATGGCCTTTGAAATAATGATCCAAAACTTTGAGACTTTTTATAAAATAGTAGGCAAAAACAAAACTTTGAAAAGTCATTAGCCATTGCAAAGCGCTATAGTCAGGTTTTGTACTCCATATAAACGAAATAAATCCTAATGCTAAATAAAAGAGATAAAACATAGGGGAGAAGACATTTTTATACCCCATTGCATTTACGGCTCCATACCGAATAATTTTATGATATATAATGATAGAAGAGAACATAATTCCCATACGACCAATCACTTTTATTCCCCTTGTTATAGTAACATTTTCACTCCACGTAAAAAAACAGGCAATCATTAATACCAAAATAATAAACAAATAATTGTCTATTCTTTTTAAAAAGGCTGTATGTTTTACGGGACTTGGTATCATTTTGCGGTGTATAATTCAGTATTGAATCGGTGTATTATTGTATCCCAATTGTAATTTTCTTTAATCATTGTCATTGCATTGGTTTGCAGTTTTGAAAACGCAACTGGATTATTCCAAATATTTGACAAGGATGACATTGCTATTTCTAATTCATTGCAATTCTGCGAATGAATAGTTTTTCCTGCTTGATATTCCGTAATTAAATCTCCTATATTGGTTGCATCTGTTACCACACAAGGTTTTCCATAGCTGGCTGCTTCAATTACTGAAAGTGGTAATCCTTCATTTCTTGAAGGGTGAACAAATACATCCATTTGTGATAAAAGCGTATTTTTCTCTTGACCAAATTTACTTCCAAATAGGGTGATGTTATTTTCCAGATTTTCTGTTTTAATTTTTTCAACTAAATCTTTTTTTTCATCACTATCCCCAACAATCCAAAGTTGCGCTTTTGAATTGGTTAACAATAAAACTTTAAACGCATCAATTAATGTATCGAGCCCTTTAGTATAAATATCCAAACGTCCTATAAATCCAAAAATGATAGCTTTATTCAAAGGTTTTTGATGTACTATTATGGTGTTGTTTTCAAATCCATAAGGCAATAAAATGGATTTATTGGTTGCAAATAATTCAGACAAACCAACGATTTCACTTTTTCCGATGCAATGAATTTTAGTTGCTTTTTCTAATATTTTTTTTTCAAACAAACGAAAATAGATTTTTTTTAACCAAGCACTTTTTTCCATTGCAATTGAATTATAAGCTCCATGAGGAGTAAATACAAAAGGAATTTTATGGGTATGTAATAGTTTTGATATTGTATAGAATACTGGTATCCAGCCACCATGAAGGTGAAATATAGTTTGTTTTTTAGTGTTTTTTAAAGCCAGTTTTAAGTCCTGAGCAATTTGAAAAGGATTGCGTTGCTGTAAAAATAATTGAGTCTCAAAAATGCGCGTTCCATAATTATTTTTTTTATCAATTGTAATTCCCCAAACAGAAGCATTAAGCCCTGATTCGACTTGTTTACTAACAAGTTGATGCACGACTTTATTTACACCATTCATTCGTTCTGGATTGGCTTTCCCCAATACAATGTGAATTATATCCATAATTGAAATTGTTTCTTTTTTAATTGATTTTGCCAATAAAAAGTCATTACCAACTGATTAATTGAAAGTCCCGCTACAGCTCCATATAGCCCAAAGTATTTAAGAAAAAAGTGAAAAGAAGCCAATGATAAAATAAAGGAAATTACATAACCGTAAAAAAATATTTTGTTTAATACCAATACTTTTATAGCAATCCGGATAGGGTAGTTTATAATAATAAAAAAATAAAGAACGGCCATAATTTTTACAACATAGCCATATTTTTGGTATTTTAAACCTCCAGCAAGAATAATAATTTCATTTGAAAAGGCAATGACAAAGCACATTAGAATGCTAAAAACAAAGATTCCAACGATTGAAATATCGATTAAATATTTTTTTGCTTTTGCAACAGATTCATTATGTATAGCCACCATTTTTGGGAGCACATAATTTTCTATTGAAATCAGAATCACGCCAATAATTCCAAAAACAGATTGTACTAAGCGTAATACTCCAAGTGCTTCAATACCTAAATAAATACCCGAAATCAAAATAAAAAAATTACTTGAACCCCATTGTAAAAAAGCAATATAAACGAGCCATTTGCCTTGTTCAATGTGATTTTCTAGAAATGTTTTCCAATTTTTTGGTAGCTCATAATTTCTTATAATAAAATAAATTCCTGGAATTGCTGAGATAAGATTAGCAAATCCAATTACCAAAAGGGTGTTCGATAATTGAATACCATCTTTTAAAAAATAAAAAAATAAAACTAATAAAATTAAAAACGCACTATCAATAAGTAATGCATTTATGACCTTGGTAAGCCCTAAAAATATTTTTCTAAAAAAGTCTTGAACCAATAAACAAAATATAAAAAAAACAATCCCATTGCTGTAGGATTCATAATGATTAAATGCTGGTAGCACTATAAATAGGAGTTTTATTAGGAATGATAATAATGAAATAATTAGTAGAATACCTAAAGTTAAAAAAACCAGGTACTCTTTTTTTTGAACCATTTTATAATAAGATACTTGAAACGGCTGAATAATTAATGCGGTGGTTATACTCATTGTCAAATACACAAAAAGCATTAACGTAGAAAATAAGCCAAAACTTTTTAAATCTAATTTTTGAGCTAAAAACAACATCAAAATAAAGTTTGTTCCACTATAAATTGCTTGGTCAATAAAAACCAAAACAGGTTTAGAATACAATATTCTTTTTAGCTGCATAGTGTGCTTAAATTAGTTATGACTGTATTTATGCCAAAGTTTTTTTAATTCTTTAAGGATACTAGGATGATAATTGGCTTTATTCAGAACGAACCACATATTAGGCAGCTTGTATTCGTTTTTAAGTAATTCAACTTTAACAATAGTTTTTTCGGAAGTTTTTTTGCTGTCTAAAACAAACAAGTTTTGAGTAGCTAAACTCATGAATAACATGGATAAACGATCTTCGTTGACAGATTGATTGTTGATGATACAGATGTCATATAGACTGCTTTTTTCCTCAATTTCATTTTGCAATGCAGTTTTAGTATAACTCAAATATTTTAAATCAGAATAGTTTAAATAGGTAATATCGCTAGGCAGTTCTTTTAATTTATTTGTAGCATCAATAACAAGTACTTTTCGACCTTGCTCCAGAAAAGCTTTTATGAAATTTTCAGTGTGAAATAGATGATCTTTAGCATCATCAAAAGAACTTATTACTATAATATTTTTTTCATTTATAATACCTTTCAATTCCATTTGTATGGCTTCCTTTAAAAAATTAATTCTAATTTCCTCTTTTGTCATTAAAAAGGGAGTAGCAATAGCAATAGGAGTATAGCTGTTTTTTTCTATTGTATAGGCGTCATTTACTTTAGCTTTAGTAAAATAAACCAGATAAATTAAACAGATCGAACCAAACATTCCCAGTAAAACGGAGACAATTATTATAACGGAACGAATAGGGAAAAATGGTTTTTTGGGAATTTCGCCTGGGGTAATTATTTTATGAAAGATAATTTTGGCAGATTTTGCAATTTCGGCTTCGATTCGTTTTTCATTCAAAATATTATAGGCATTTTCGTAAAGATTGAATTCTCTATCTAGAATTGTCAGTTTTTTTTCTTTTTCAGGAAAACCAACAAAAATACTTTCTGCAGCATTGATGTCCTTTGTAAGTTCGTTGTATTTAATTTGTAAATCTCTTTGGCTGTTTTTAACACTTTCTATCTGATAATCAATTAAATCTTTTAATTTGTCATCAATGACTTTTACTTTTTCATTTTCAGGAGTGTAAGTAATTAACAAATCTTTCTTTTCGGCTTGTAATCGTTTAATGTTTTTCATTAATTCTGTTGATAACAAATCGTTGAAAGCTTCAAAATTGATGGCTAAGTCAAAATAATTATTTTTGCCTGAGGAAATGTATTTATTCAATGCCTTTACAGCGTCAAGACTCATTCGTACATTTGTTTGCTGTACTTTTAATTGTGCTATTCTTCTTAAATCTGTTTCAGATTCTTGTTTTACATTAATAATATTTTTCGAATCTCTATAATTTTGAATATTATTTTCAGATACTTTAAGTTTACTTCGCGACTTAATGATTTCATCTTTTATAAAATCAACGGTTGCATTAGCTACTTTAAATTTAGATTCTAAATTGTCTTTTATATAAGTTTCTGCTAGTTTATTTACAAATAGGGCCGTTTTTTCAGGAACATTACTTTTGTAGTTAATTCGAACCACAGGTACATCTTTATCGACAGATGTAACATCAAGGTTGCCATTGACTTTGTCCATCAATTTTTGTTTACTCAAAAATTCAAATTCATAATGGTCGATAATTTTGATATTTGATTTTGATTGTATGAAATTTAAATTGAGGTTGATTAGAATACTTTCTCCATCAATTTTTATTGGTTGGCCAAATCTGCCTTTTTTTTCTAAATTTCCATCTGAATCACTAATAATATATTCTTTTTCGGAAAGAACATTTACGGTATATCGTTTGTCCTCAATATTATTGGATTTGAAATTTCGGAATACTAAAATTGGAGAGGTATTAAATAATTCTACAGACTTGAATTTTCCTTTTCGGTATATTTCTAACTCAAAAGGCAATTCTTTTAATGTTTTTTCTAATAAATTAGATGATTTTAAAACCTCAATTTCAGTAGCTATTTTATTTGTTGAGGTAAAAGCATCAAGATTTTTGACTGTATTAGCGCTAGGAACCCCTTCAAGATTATCCGCTAATTTCAATTTTGCCGTACTTTCATACATTGGAGTCACATACTCCAAATATTTTTTTGCAAGTAAGAAGCACATTAGCATCACAATGATGATGATAGGCAATCCCTTGAATAACGGTCTGAATAATCTAATGTTTTCGTTCATTATTTATTTGCATTTAGAATAACCCCATAATAATTGCGGCAGCACTTATGGTTGTTGTAAAAGGAATAATTATTGAAACTCGTTTATCAAATTCTTTGTTCTTTTTTGAAGGTACAATTATAATATCACCAGGATGTAGCAGTAAGTTTCGATTAAGAATATCTTCTGGTTTAGTCATGTCAATATTTGTAACCCTAACGTTTTCCCCTTCCTGGCGCACCACTTTTATTGCTTTTAAATTGGCATAGAAATCAAAACCACCGGTTTTACTAATCATTTCTAAAAGGGTATTTTGGTCTTTGTCGACTATTATTATGTTTGGACTTCTAACCTCACCAAGAACTGTAATTTGTTTGTTAAGTACTTTTACATCTACAATTGGATTAACCAACCACTTTTTTAGATCGGTTTTAATTTCTTCTTTGAGTTCAGGAATTGTTTTGTTGACTACATTTGTTGTTCCTATTTTTGGAATTTCAATATTTCCGTCAGCATCAACGAGTAGCCATTTGCCATAGACTTCATTTGAATTGTAAATACCATAAGTAGATCCTACACTCAGGTTATCTTCACCCCAAACAGAAATTGATATTTTATCATCTTTTTTAATTCTGTATTGGTAATTTTCATCATACAAAAAGTTAGAACGATCTTCAACAGGCTCTTTGGTTTCTAATAAATTATAAGTTTTGCAGGAAGCAAATAGAATTGAAAGTAAGAATATTTTAATAATTAATTTCATATACAATTAATATTTATTTTTTTAAATGTGCAGAAGCAGCTTCTTCTTTTGTGATTTAAATCATTTCATAAATATTGAATTTTAAAAGATAGAAAGAATTCTTTGCATGATAGTAGGATTTGATTCTCTCATTACTTGTTTTATTTTGATTATTTTTTCAATAATGTGACTCAGTTTGTCATTCACCGTTTTGTCTTTTATCAGATAATCAAAAGCACCATATTTTAGTGCATTGACAGCAGTATTTATATTTTCCTGCCCAGATATCATAATCACGTAGATATTAGGATTGTATCTTTTTATTTTTTTCAAAACCTCAAAACCAGTTATTCCTTCCATGTTATGGTCTAATAAAATGATATCAGGAATACTATTGAGATTGCTCAGACAGTCATTTCCGTTAGAGTAATAGGTGATATCACTGTAACCGGAATTTTTTAAAAATTGTTCGTAAACATTAGCGCAAAAAATATCGTCGTCTACAATAAAAAACTTGAATTGGTTTTGATTTTTCATGGCACAAAATTTAATTTTTAAAGAGACTACCAAAGTCGAGCCGATTATTTAAGTTATTAATAATCAGTATTTTAAATTTCGTGTTTATTCTTTTTCTTCCAATTTTTGGAAAAAATCCCATATATAAAAATCAAATTATATATTTAATTCATTTTCTTGAAGTTGTTGCATTGCTATTTTTAAAGTTTCTTTGACTTTATTGTATACTATCAATATGGATTCTTTTTCTTCTGTGTCAGTTTCCGCTATTTTTTCTAAGTATTTAATATCATCGATAATAGATTCAATGGATAAGTTTTCAATACTAGGTTTGATTTTATGCATTATTTTTTTCATTACAGATAAATCATTGTTATCAATAGCTATATCTATCATTTCAATGTTTTTTGCCATTTGTTCTACAAAAATGGCTATCATTTTTGTAATAAATGCGGTATCACCTCTACTAAGTTCATTTAATGATTTTAAATTATACAATAATTTTGTAGTATCAAATCCATTTTTTAAAGAATGGTTATGTCGGTTAACAGTATGTTTAGCAATAGTTTCTATAAGCTCCAATTCATCAAATGGTTTGGTTACATAGTCATTCATACCTGCTTTTCTACATTTATTAATTTCTGTTTTAAAAGCATTTGCAGTTAATGCTATAATTGGGGTTAAAAGATTTAATTCTCGGCGTATTATTTTTGTAGTCTCAATTCCATCTAATTCGGGCATTTGGATATCCATAAGAATAATATCAAATGTTTCATTTTTCAATATTTCGATTGCTTCTTTACCGTTTTGAACTTCTTTAACATTACAGTTAAAATAACTTAAAGAGTTTTGCGCCACCATTCGATTCATCTCGTTATCCTCAACGAGTAGCACACTGATATTATCAATTTTAGTTATTTTTTTTTCGGTTTGTAGACCAATTAAATTTTTAGCATCTCCTTTTTTGAAAGTAAGATGTATATGAATTGTTGTTCCCTTATTTTTTTGACTTTCTACTTCAATTTCACCATTCATTAGATTGACTAATTCCTTTGTAATTGCCATTCCCAAACCTGTTCCTCCAAATTTTCGAGTTATAGCTTTATCTTCTTGCGAAAATTTCTTAAAAATAGTTTCTATGAAATTTTTATCCATTCCAATTCCTGTATCAGAAATTGAAATTCGTAATTCTTGCGAAAAATCATCATCTTCAATCATTTCGCAATTGATTTCTATATACCCTTTTGTTGTAAATTTGAGTGAATTTCCAACGAGATTAAAAAGGATTTGTTCGAGTCTTAAGGAATCGCCTCGTAATACGGTATAGATTTTTTCTGAAATTGAAGTTGTAATGGTTAATCCTTTTTTCTCTGCTTTTGGGAGTAAAACAGTCGTGATCTTCTTTAATGAATCTTCTAATATAAAATCGGTGTCTTCAAGTGGCATTTCGCCGGCTTCAATTTTGGAAATATCCAAGATGTTATTTATGATGGCCAGTAAATGCTTGGATGCTATGGAACTGTTTCCAACATGTTTCTGTTGAATTTCTGTAAGCTCTTGCTTTTCTAATTCTCTCAAAAAACCTATAATAGCATTCAATGGAGTTCTTATCTCATGACTCATATTAGCAAGGAATGCTTCTTTGGCAATAGAAGCATTTTCTGCTTTTATTTTTTCACTTTCCAAGTCACTTTCCATTTGTTTTTGTTTAGTGATGTCTAAATGAATTTCTATTGAGCCAACTAATTTTCCAGTGTCATCATAGTTGGGTGCTAAGCTTAATGCCCACCATTTTAACTTACCTCGTTTATTTATTATTGGAAATTGATATAATTCAGAAGCAATTTGTTTTTTAGGTTCAATTTTTGATTTTAGGGATTCAAAATCTAAACCATAATCAAAAAAGTTAGTTGTTTTTTTTCCAATTAGTTCATGAGTTTCATATCCTGACATAGCTGCAAAACTCTGATTTACATATTGTATGGTTTCATTAGTGTCAATTTCAATTAATCCTAAATTAACATTGGCTATAATATTTCTGTATTTTTCTTCTTGATGTTTTAAACTGGATTCTGCTTTTTTCCTTTCCGAAATATCTTGAATGAATGAGCAAAAAAATATTTCATTACCTTGTTTTATTGGAATTACAGCAATTTCAATAGGAAATTCATTGCCATATTTATTTAAAGCAGATAATTCAATTTGTTTATTTAAAGTAGAAACTTCGCCGGTCTCTAAATACCGGTTCATGGCATTATTATGAAAATCCACATGCTCATTATAAAAAACAGTTTTGGATAAATTTTTACCTAAAACTTCTTCTTTTTTCCATCCAAATATATTTTCTGCCTGACTGTTCCAAAATATAATATTTTCGTTACTGTCAATATTTATGATTCCATTCAATGAGGAATTCATGATTAGATTACTACGAATTTCACTTTGTTCAAGAAGACTTTGTGTTATGATTCGCTCGGTAACATCGGTATATTTCCATAAATGCCCTTTGTGTTCATCACCTATAAATATTGGAATATAATCTCTTTCATAAAAATGATGATCAATCGTTTCAAGTAATTCATTGGTTACAATAATCCTTTGATCCAAAATTTCAATCATTCGGTGTTTAAATGCCTCGGGATTTAAAAACAATTCGCCAGAGGTTTCTGCTAAATTTGAACAACCACTAAATTCAATAGTTTCAGGATTAAAAATAATTGAAAACATATCGCAATACAATTGATTTGTAAACAATATCTTTTGATTTTCATCTTCCACTAATATTCCAGATTGCAAATTAGCTAACAAGGATTGTAAAAGCTCAATACTTCGAGAAAAATCTTTTTCAATTTCATTTTTCTTGAATATTTCTTGTTTTATATATTTAGAAATAAACAACAAATCGTCTGTATCAATATCATCTTTAATACTTTGATAATTTTCATCTAATTTTTGAAGACTATCGTCTAAATTTAGTATCGATTCTTTTTTTAAATCATGCTCTGTTTTTAATTTTTGATGTAATATTTCATATTCCTTTTCCCTAGCGATAGAGGTAATATCTATCATTTTTTTTTCTCTTTCAAAACTTTCATACGAGTCACTAATGGCTTCAAAAAAATCTTTAAATAAAGTGTCTTGGAGTATATCAACAGGTAAGTGTTTATTGATCTGTTCTTGTAAGAGTATATGAAAGTTTGACATTAAACTATTTTGTTTGAAAGGTTTATGCTTTTTGTTTAAATTAGGTATTATATCAAAAAAAAGTATTACATATCAATAATACTTTTTTAAATGGCATTGTAAAGTCAAACACCTAATTTTATTGAAGATAATCAACATTCTTCTTTAGTTTGAATTAAATTGTATATGGTAGATTTTCCTATATTTAATTTTTGTGCCGTTTTAATGACGTCATTATTATTAGCCTTCAAAAAATGCAAAATTATTTCAGAGGTATATTCTTTTAAAGTTTTTGATTCTGCGAGAAAGAAATCAGTACTGTTTGTACTTGTAAATAATAAATCATCGATCAAAATTTCATTATTCTCACACATAACACAGGCGAGATCAATGACGGATTTTAATTCTCTAATATTACCATAAAAAGGATATTTTATCAGTTTGTCTTTGGCGCCTTTTGATAAAGAAATAGGTTTAATTTTATTCTCTTTTACAAATAGATCAATAAAATGCTTGGCTAACAATAAGGTATCATTTTCTCTATCTCGAAGTGGAGGAAGATGTATCGGTAATCCAATTATTCTATAGAATAAATCTTCTCTAAAGCTTCCTTTTTTAACTTCTTGGGATAAATCTTTGTGGGTAGCTATAATTAATCGTGCATTAAATTTGATTCCAGTGGTGCCGCCCAATCGGACTACTTCTCTTTCTTGTAATGCTCGCAATAATTTACTTTGTAGATTTAAATCTAATTCTGCAATTTCATCTAAAAAAAGAGTGCCACCATCAGCTTGTTCAAATTTACCTATTTTTCGGTCATTTGCCCCTGTAAAAGCCCCTTTTTCATGTCCAAAAAACTCGCTTTCCATTAAGTCTTTAGGAATAGCGGCCATATTTATAGCAATAAATGGTTTGTTTTTTCGATCAGAGTTATAATGAATCGCTTTAGCAACTACCTCTTTGCCAGTACCAGTCTCACCAGTTATAGAAACATTTATATTGGTATTTATTGCTTTATTAATTTTATTAAAAACAACTTTTATAGGGTTACTCTGTCCAATTATAGTTTTTTCAAAATTGTATTTTTGTTCCAATTTTTCTTTTAAATCTTCAACTTCTTGAACTAATTTTAAATTTTCTCTTGCTTTTAAAATTGAATTCCAAAGTAAATCTTTTGTATGGGAATTTTTGACAATATAATCATTAGCGCCTGATTTTAAGAAATTTATGGCTACCTCAATGTCTTCTTGTCCACTGATAATTATTAAAGGTATTTTAGGATTAATTTCTTGTATTTTTTTAAATAGTTTTTCACCTGTTATGTCAGGTAATCCGACATCTAAGCATATTATATCTGGTTTTTTATTTAAATTATAGAGACATTCTTTTCCAGTTTGAAAAAGAGATACATCAAAATCTGGGTTCAATTGAAGGTGATACTTTAAGGCTTCTCCAGAAAAAAGATCGTCTTCAACAAGAAAAATTTTAAGTATAGACATTAAGGGATGTTTAACAAAATTATTCCTTAAAAATAATAAAAAAGAATTACTTTCTTATTTATTTGATAAAAAAAATCTTTTGTAAAAAGATTAAATTGTTAAAATTATACAGTTGTAATTTTTAAAAATGAAAAAAATTGTGGGACAAAATAAAAAAACGAAATTTATTAGTAGTTCTGTTTGTTGATTTTGTTTGATAAATTCACACAACTTTGGCGCTATAATCCCTAAATCTTTGACAAACTCGGATAAGTAGCCTCTATCATTATTCAATTCGACGGCTTTCTCTTTAAAAGTTTTATCATAAATTTTGGGACTTGTTTATAAAGTAAATTTAAGATTACTTCTCAACTTTCTGTAATGGCTAAGTTAGCATATCCAATTGTTCTATTTTTTTGGGCTATTACATTATCATTTTCCCATTTTGAAGATGATGTCTTTAGTTCTTTATAAAAATTTATATCAATTATTACTGTTTTTAACCTTTATGTTGAAATAAGGAAAGATTATAATATTTATACATCATTTCTTTTATATAATGCTTCAAATGTGCTACCTAAACGTTTAATATGAAGCTACTTTTATCCAAATAATTTACTGTTTTAGAAAACGCTAATTATTGTGAATCAAGATTTTATTGAAAATTAATTTTATAAAAAATAAATACCCTATTGCAATTAAAAATTAACCATTAAAAACCAAAATTATGAAAAAATTAAGTCTGCTCTCATTATCATTAACCTGCTTAATAGGATTTGCATCCTGCTCGGATAGTACACCGGAAGCTGAAAGTCAATTGGTAAATCCGAGTATGAATAGTAATACCAGTAAAGTAGCCGCTGCTCCATGGGTGAAACAATTTGAAGATACGTTTAATGTAGGTAGTACACTTTCGCAATGGCAAAAAGCACAACGTACCGATTATAACTCTAAGTATTGCGATTATAACAGTTCAGTACCTACCATACAATTAAGAGATGGAAAAGGATGTTTAGAAATTAAGACTACAAAATTGAGTGCAACTAAGTATCAATCAGGTTTAATTAAATCTAATTATCAGTACAAACCAGAAAACAATACCGAGTACATGCTATCTGCTAATATCAAATTAATAGCTATGGACGGTGCTAATTATAAATCTTTTACAGATACTTATGGAGCTTGGCCTGCTTTCTGGAGTGTTCAAGAAAATGCTTGGCCAACTCAAGGAGAAATTGACGTCATGGAAGCTTATTCTTTTGCACCAAATGTATCTCGTTTTACTTCTAATCTTTTTTATGGCACGGCTTCAGGTACAAATCAATTAGGAAATGCAGCAGAAAGAGGGTATCCTTCATTTGATGTAAACGGAAATAACGGTTGGCATTTGTACGAATCATTTTGGAGTGTGAAAAACAATGTGGTAACGGTAACTATAAAATTAGACAATGTAACTGTTTCTACATACACTAATAGTAGTGTATCAAAGCTTAATTTAAATAATTTCGGACCACATAATATCATTTTAAATATGAATGTAGGATCGAATGATTCCAGTTTTATAGATCCCAATAAAATAAATTTATTTACAAATGTTATGATGTGGGTAGATGATGTTACGGTATATAAGAGACCAATCTAAACTATAGCGTATAACCCATTTTAAAAGAGTTTTAGGATATTGGTAAAAAATCTTTAAACACCCAAATTTATATAATCTGCAAAAATCTGCGTGCTATTTTTACGCAGATTGATGCGGATTTTTCAAATATTCCCTTAAAATTGTAATTTATCAGGCACTATAAATTACCTTAAAAAGAAAAATAAATAAGAACAATGATACATAAAAAAGCAATAATGATAGGGTTTTGTGCCTTATTAACAATTGGAACAATTAACGCGCAGAAAAAACCTCATTTAGACAAAACTAAACCAACAGAAGAACGTATTAATTTGCTGATGAAGCAAATGACTCTGGAAGAAAAGGTTGGACAAATGAATCAATACAATGGTTTTTGGGAAGTAACAGGGCCTGCGCCAAAAGGAGGAACTGCCGAATTAAAATACAAACATTTACGGGACGGTTGGGTAGGATCGATGCTAACCGTTCGTGGGACAAAAGAAGTAAGAGCCGTTCAAAAAATTGCGGTCGAAGAAACCCGCTTGGGAATTCCATTAATTATTGGGTTTGACGTAATTCACGGATACAAAACATTAAGCCCGATTCCACTGGCAGAAGCGGCAAGCTGGGACATGGAAGCAATAAAAAAATCAGCTCAAATAGCGGCAGATGAAGCCTCAGCTGTGGGGATTAACTGGACTTTTGGACCTAATGTTGATATCTCTAACGATGCGCGTTGGGGTCGTGTGATGGAAGGAGCAGGAGAAGATCCTTATTTGGGAAGTAAAATTGCTACAGCAAGAGTAACTGGTTTTCAAGGAGATTCCAAAGCCGATTTAGAGAAAGTAAACACGATTGCGGCTTGTGCAAAACATTTTGCTGCCTACGGTTTTGCCGAGTCCGGTCGTGATTATAATTCGGTGGATATTAGTAATTCTAAATTATACAACACCGTTTTACCTCCTTTTAAAGCAGCTGCAGCTGCAGGTGTTCGTACCTTCATGAACTCTTTTAATATCCTAAATGGGATTCCTGCCACTGGAAATTCCTTTTTGCAAAGAGAGATTCTAAAAGGGAAATGGAAATTTGACGGTTTTGTGGTTTCAGACTGGGCTTCGGTTCGTGAGATGATGACACACGGATTTGCAAAAGATGGCGCAGAAGCCACTGAAAAAGCAGTAAACGCAGGTTCTGACATGGATATGGAATCTCATTTATATGTAGAAGAATTGGTGAATTTAGTAAGAACTGGCAAAGTAAAAGAAGTCTTAGTTGACGATGCCGTTCGTAGAATTTTGCGCGTAAAATTCGAACTAGGACTGTTTGATGACCCCTACAAATATTGTGACGAAAAACGGGAAAAGGCAACTATTGGAAATAAAGCCAATAACGAAGGTGTTTTGGTTATGGCCATAAAATCAATTGTCGTTTTGAAATATGTAAAAGAATTGCTTCCGTTAAATAAATCAGGTCAAATATTTGCTTTAATTGGCGCTTTGGCCAATGATAAAAACAGTCCATTGGGAAGTTGGAGAATTGCCTCGGATGACAATACTGCTGTTTCGGTTCTGGAAGGAATGCAACAGTACAAAGACAATCAATTAACCTATGAAAAAGGAACTGATTTAACCGTTGGAAAAACTACTTTTCTGGACGAATTGGTTTTCAATACCACCGACACAAGCGGATTTGAAGCAGCCAAAAAAGTAGCGGCTAGCGCAGATGTGGTGGTTATGGTTTTAGGAGAACACGGTTTTCAATCTGGTGAAGCACGTAGTAGAACTAATCTGGATTTACCTGGAAACCAACAAGAATTATTAGAGGCTATTTATAAAGTAAATCCCAACATAGTTTTGGTTTTAAATAATGGCAGACCCTTATCAATTCCTTGGGCAGCAGCACATATTCCTGCAATTGTAGAGGCTTGGCAACTGGGAACACAAACTGGAAATGCGGTTGCACAAGTGCTGTATGGTGATTACAATCCAAGCGGAAAACTACCTATGTCTTTCCCGAGAAATGTAGGTCAATGCCCTATTTATTACAACAACTACAGCACAGGAAGACCCATAAATGTTGATAAAAATGTGTTTTGGTCCCATTATACTGATGTAGAGAAAACACCTCAATTTCCTTTTGGTTTTGGATTGAGCTACACCACTTTTGAATATAAAAATCTTAAAATAAACAAGTCCGCTTTCGCAAAAGGGGAGCCGGTGCAAGTTTCCGTAGAGCTTACAAACTCTGGAAATTATGACGGAAAAGAAGTGGTTCAACTCTATATTCATGACGAGGCTGCCAGTTTGGCTAGACCAGTAAAAGAATTAAAAGGATTCGAATTAGTTGATTTAAAGAAAGGTGCAACTAAAATGATAACCTTTACGCTGACAGACAAAGAACTAGGTTTTTTTGATAACGAAGGGAACTATTTAGTCGAAGCTGGAGCTTTCAAAATTTGGGTCGGAGGAAGTTCTGACAAAGGGTTAGAAAGTAGTTTTCAATTGCAGTAGTTCTATTTTATAAAATAATTCATTTGCGCATTCGAATAGTACAATTTACAATTCACAGCTTAGGTTTTTTAATAAAAGAACAACAAACGAATTGTTTAAAATTTTTTTTCGCCACTCTCGATAGCTGTCGGGAGTGGCGAAATTTTTCTTTGGTATTATCTGTTTTTTTGATATAAATTGCATAGCTATTTAAACCCTAATAATTTTACAATGTTCAGTAAAAAACACGGCACTGTATTACTCTTTTTTCTTTTTATTACAGCGAATTTGTTTGCTCAAAACAGTTTCGAGAATTACCAGTTTCTAACTATAAAAGAAGGAATTTCAAAAAGAGCCGTTTCAAGTATTTCTCAAGATCATTATGGATTTATGTGGTTTGGTACGGACGGGGCAGGATTGTACAAATATGACGGTGTAAATTATACTAACTACGAGTTCGATTGGAAAAATAAGAACGCTATAAATAGCAATTTAATTTATGCAACATACATTGATTCTTACAATAGACTTTGGGTGGGGACTGAGGAAGGACTCTGCCTTTACAATCGAAACTTAAATAAATTTGAAAATATTGAATTAAAAAATGCCTATTTAATTGGATACAAATACCCAATATCAGTAAAAAGTATTATTCAGGACAATATCGGAAATCTTTTAATAGGGACTTATGCCCATGGACTCTTCAAGTTGAATTTGAAATCCTTAAAAGTTAAAACGGTTGTATGGAACTCAACTTTAAACAGCAATAGTAAAATTAATTGTTTTGTAAAAAACAAAAAAGGAATTCTCTATCTAGGCACTGATTTAGGGGTAATTGAATATGATTCTAGAAGCAATAAAGTAAAACAAGCAACATGGGGTGCAAAAAAAATTACGGTTACTGCCCCAATAGAATCCTTATATATTGATAGAAGTGAAAATTTATGGATTGGAACTCTTTCCAAAGGATTGCTTAAAGTTTCTAGTAATCCAAAAACAGCTCAAATCGATACATTCCAAATTTCTAAAAACAAAATATTATCGGTAATTGGAGTCAATTCCCATGCACTTATGTGTGGTACTGAAAATGACGGGCTATTTTTAATCAGTGATACTGGTAGCATAATACATCGGTATTTAAATAGTAAATCGGACAGTTATAGTTTAAAATCCAATTCTATTTGGTCTTTATATTTAGACAAAGACAAACGCATTTGGCTAGGGTATTACAATAAAGGTGTTGGGCTTTTTGATGAGCGACACGCCAAATTCAACGCTATAGAAAGCCTTCCGAGCAATACGAACTCTTTGCAAACAAGTTCAGTTACTGGGATTGAAAAAGACAATTCGGGTAAGTTATGGATTAGCATGGAGGGTGGGGGAGTCGATGTATTAGATCCTTCAACTAGAGTTTTTAAGCACATTAACAATCAAGATACTAAAAATTATTCCGGCCTTACCAGTACTAATATCATAACCGTTTTTATAGATAGTAA
>CANEXR010000031.1 GCA_947443815.1 Flavobacteriaceae bacterium
GGATAGCTATTTTTTTGAATTCTACCTATCCATTTTTTAGTATTTATAATAAATGAGAAATCATTTTTATGCGTTAACCAAATTATTTGGTGTTACAATGATTGTTTTTCCATTAGAAACAATTGATAAAGCCTTGTCTCCATCAATAGAGAATACAGTTTCATTATGCGCCACCGAAACGGTCAAGATTTGACTTCTAAAATTTACTTTAAAAGAATACCCGTTCCATTCTTTAGGAATTTTTGGAGAAAAATGGAGTGTATTATCCTTTACCCGCATTCCTCCAAAACCTTCCACAATACTCATCCAAGTACCTGCCATCGATGTAATGTGACAACCTTCTTCTACTTCTTTATTGTAATCATCTAAGTCCAAACGAGAAGTTCTGAGATAGAATGTGTAGGCCATTTCCATTTTGTCCAATAATGCAGCCTGAATTGAGTGGACACATGGTGAAAGCGAACTTTCATGAACGGTAAAGGACTCATAAAATTCAAAATTATTTTTCAATTCCTCTTTGGTGAATTGGTCTTCAAAGAAATAAAAGCATTGCAACACATCGGCTTGTTTGATATAAGGAGAACGCAAAATTCTGTCCCAAGACCATTTTTGATTAATCGGTCTTTGGCTTTTGTCTAAATCGGCTACTCGAACTAAATTTTTATCTAAAAACCCATCTTGTTGTAAGTACACATTATGTTCTTCCGAAAATGGGAAGTACATATTATCGGCTACTTTTTTCCATGATTGCAATTCCGTATCGGTGATATTCACTTTTTCGGTAATTCTTTTATGGTCTAAAGGATATTCGAGAGCTACTTTTTGAATTTGCTCTTTTGTATATTCTAAACACCATTTTGCAATGTAGTTGGTGTAGAAATTGTTGTTTACATTGTTCTCGTATTCGTTTGGACCGGTAACGCCAAGTATCACATATTTGTCTAAATTAGTAGAAAAATTAGCTCTTTGGTGCCAAAAACGCGCAATTCCAATTAATACTTCCAATCCTTTTTCTGGTATATAACTGTAATCGCCAGTATAACGATGGTAATTATAAATGGCAAAAGCGATGGCTCCATTTCTATGAATTTCTTCAAAAGTAATTTCCCATTCGTTGTGGCATTCTTCACCGTTCATGGTTACCATTGGGTAGAGTGCAGCACCATTTGAAAATCCTAATTTACTGGCATTTTCTATGGCTTTATCCAATTGATTGTACCGATAAGTCAATAAATTTCGGGCTACTTCTTGGTCTTTTGTAGCCATATAAAAAGGAATACAATAGGCTTCTGTATCCCAATAAGTTGAACCCCCATATTTTTCTCCAGTAAATCCTTTTGGTCCAATATTCAATCGAGAATCTTTTCCTAAATAGGTTTGGTTCAATTGAAAAATATTAAATCGGATTCCTTGCTGTGCTTTCACGTCTCCATCGATAGTGATGTCTGACATTTCCCAAATTTTTGCCCAAGCATCAATTTGATCTTGCAACATTTCGTGGTATCCTTTTGCTAAAACGGATTGAATTACTTTTTCGGCAGCAATGACGGTGTTTTCATGGTTTAATGAAACAGTGTAACCCCCAATTTTTTGGATACTCGATTTCTTTCCTTTGGCAACAATTACGCCATAAGAAAATTGAATTTTATCTGAAAAAGCATCAATAGAAGAAGGGGAAACATTTATATTTTCACCCTCAGTCCAAATGCTGTTATGCATAAAAGTAGTGACTTTGAAATGCGTTTTGAAGGTTTGAGCAGTTACAAAAGCTTCATTTCCTGATTTTTTTACTTCTAATGGTTCCCAGAATTTTTCTTCCCAGTTGGCATCTTCATTACTTACACCAGCATCAATATAAGGTTTGTATACGATTTTTGCATCTTTGTTTAAAGAGGTTATTTCGTAATTGATTATTCCAGCTTCATCTAAATTTAAAGAAAGAAAACGACGCACATTGACCGCAATTTCAGTTCCGTTTTTTAGAGTCGCTTCAAATGAACGGTTGTACCATCCTTCTTTCATATTCAATTCCCTACGAAAGTTTTTTACCTGTGCGCAAGCATTCAAATCTAAATTTTCGCCATTTATTTCAACATCAATACCAATCCAATTTGGAGCATTTAAGACTTTGGCAAAATATTCTGGGTATCCATTTTTCCACCAACCTACTTTGGTTTTATCTGGATAATAAATACCGGCAATATAACTTCCTTTGAATGTTTCTCCTGTGTAATTTTCTTCAAAATTGGCACGTTGTCCCATAGCACCGTTTCCAATACTAAAAAGACTTTCGGACGATTTTACGCTTTCAACATCAAATCCTTCTTCGATAACCGACCAATTGTCTGCTTTTATATAATCTTGGTTCATTTTTCCTTTGTTTAAAGTTTAAAAAGTATAAGGTTGAGAAATTCAAAAATGTTTGATTTTTTCTCTCAATTCACCTAACCTCTGGTTTCTTTTTAATCTATCTTTTTTATTTTTTTATTAATGCTTCTAGAAAGTCAATGTCGATGAATGTGAAATCTTTAAAAACATACTCGGCTTCATTCAATGTTTCGGCAGAACCAATTCCTATACTGGTCATATTTCCAATATTTGCAGCTTGAATTCCCGCTACTGAATCTTCAAAAACGATAGCATTTTCGGGTTTTGCATTTAATAATTTAGCTGCAATTAGAAAAACTTCGGGGTCTGGCTTTGCATTGCTAACATCATTTCCGTCTACAATAGCATCAAAATAATTTAAAATACCCGTTTTTTCTAGGATTGGCCTTGCATTTTTACTTGCAGAACCCAAAGCAATTGGTTGGCCTTTTTCTTTTAGAAATTTCAAAACGGGAAAAACTCCTGGAAGAATTTCGTTTTCGTCCATATCAACCAAATACGATAAATAATCTTCGTTTTTTTGAAGCAACCATTTATCTTTGTCTTCCTGTGAAGCTTCAATTTTTCCTAATTCTAAAATAATATCTAGAGAGCGCACGCGGCTAACTCCTTTTAATAATTCATTGTGTTCTGGTGTAAATTCGATTCCTAGGTTCGATGCTATTTTTTGCCAAGCTAAATAATGGTATTTTGCAGTGTCTACAATTACACCGTCGAGGTCGAAAATAAATGCTTTAGTCATTTTAATTTTTAATAGTTATTATTTTGAAGTCTTTTCTTCATCATTATCTTTTACTTTGTACACTAAAATAGCAGCAATAATAAAACTGACACCACTAGTAATTAATGCATATATTGCATTTCCTTTATAAAGATATTCTACAATTGGTCCACCAATAATAGCGTTGATGATTTGTGGAATTACGATGAAAAAATTAAAAATTCCCATATATACTCCCATTTTTTTTGGAGCAATAGCGCCTGCAAGAATCGCATACGGCATAGCCAAAATACTAGCCCAAGCAAATCCGATACAAATCATAGAAGCAATAATCCAGGTTTCATTAGGCATAAAATAAATAGATATTAAACCTAAGCCCCCAATAATTAAACAGATGGAATGGGTTGTTATTCTTCCGAATTTTTTAGCCAACATAGGTAAAACAAATAAGGCTACTAATGCAGAAACCAAATTGTATACACCAAATAAAATACCTACCCAATCTCCAGCATCTTGGTATTGTTTACTAGAATGGTCCTCTAATGAAAGCCCGTAGGTATGATGAGCAATGGCAGGAGTTGTAAAAACCCACATCCCAAATAAACCAAACCAAGAAAAAAATTGCACCCAACTTAATTGTTTCATTGTGGTGGGCATTTTTCTAAAATCGGTAAAAATATCGGATAATTTAGAATTTTTCTCCAATGATTCGTCAATAATAGCTTTCTGATGTATTTTTTCGTCATCAAATTTTGCCATTTCTTCAGGGGAATATTCTTTAGCTGAAAAAAGTGTAACTAGGATTGATCCGATTAAGATTGTGGCGCCAAAAATAAATGAAAGTGTTAAATTTAATGGTACTTTGCCTATGGGTGCTTCATTAGAAATAGCAAACCATTTTGTTAAAATATAAGGAAAAGCAGAACCAATAACAGCTCCAAAACCAATCAATGCGGTTTGAATACTAAAACCTAATGTTCTTTGGTCGTTTCTTAAGTTGTCTCCCACTAATGCTCTAAAGGGTTCCATTGCAATATTAAACGAAGCATCCATAATCATAAGCATACCAGCTCCAACCCAAAGGGCAGGCAGGATTGCAATAAAAATATCAGCTTGTGGCATTAGTACCAACCCAATTGATGCTAATAAAGCTCCAATTAAAAAAAAGGGTTTTCTTCTTCCAAATCGCCCCCAAGTATTATCGCTGTAGTGAACAATAATTGGTTGTATGATTAACCCCATTAAAGGAGCAATTATCCAAAACCAAGATAGTTCGTGTACATCAGCTCCAAAAATTTGAAGAATCCGACTTGCATTTGCATTTTGAAGGGCAAAACCCATCTGTATTCCTAAGAAACCAAAACTCATGTTCCAAATTTCCCAGAAGCTTAATTTACGCTTTTCCATTATCGTAATTTAAAAATTAATACGATAAGCGCTTTGCTTATCAAAACTTGTCTTATTTTTCGAAGTAAAAGTAAAAGCTTTGAGGGGTAAATATATAAATATATTTGAAACTTTTATTTTACATATTAAAATATTGATATTTTTTTTCAACTACAAGGTTGTAGTACTGAATAATTTAACAAAAAAACATTAATTAGTTGACTCTCTTTCGATGAGGTGTGTTTCGATAACTTCAGTTTTGTAATTTTCTTCGCCTTCTTCCTCTTCGAGTTCTAATCTTTTTATCAACATTTTTGCCGCTTTGCTTCCCATTTTTCTTCCACTTTGACTGACAGTAGTAATAGTTGGTGTAGAATATTTTGAAATAATACCGTCAGTAAAGGCTATTACTGCAAGATCATTTGGGACATGCAGTCCTATTTTATTAGCCGTCTTAATAATAGTTACTGCAAAAAGTTCATTTACTGCAAACACAGCATCGATGGCTTTATCTTCAAGTAATCTTCCAATTGTAATTTCGCAGGTATCTACATTTTCGATTTTGATAATTAAATTTTCATCAAACGGAATGTCGTTGTCCAAAAGTGCTTTTATGTATCCGTCTGTCCTAAGTTTCCCAACGCTTACATAATCGACTGTTGTAACCAAGGCAATTTTTTTTCTCCCTTTGTCAATCAAACTTTGTACTGCTTCATAGGCTGCAGACTTGTCATCGATAATTACTTTGTCACACAAAATTTCATTGGTTACTCTATCAAACATTACTACAGGCATTCCTTGATTAATAACTTCCGTAATGTGGTGAAAATCAGCTTTGAATTGGGTTTCTTTTGAGAGCGACATAATGAATCCGTCAATACTGCCATTAGCAAGCATTTCCATATTCAAAACCTCCTTATCGAACGATTCATCTGACAAACAAATGATAACACTGTAGCCATTTTCATTAGCTACATGTTCAATCCCGTTAATTACTGTCGAAAAGAAATGATGTACAATTTCGGGTATAATAATACCAATAGTTTTTGTTTTTCGGTTCTTTAAACTTAGAGCAATATTGTTGGGTTTGTAATGGTAAAATTTTGCGAAAGCTTGAACTTTTAGTCGGGTTTCTTCTCCAATTTCTAGGCTGTTTCTTAAAGATTTTGAAACGGTTGAAATGGATACATCAAGCTCTTTTGCAATTTGTTTAAGGGTAACCTTTCTTTTCATGATAATAGTAGTATAATATTCAATTCGTAATAAAGGTAAGATTATTTTTTATTTATTGTAATTTTTTCTGCAAATCTCAATATAAAACACAAAGTTTTCAACACTATCACGTTTTCGTAAGTGAATTAAAAAGTGCTGTTGTCGAAGGTGTTAATATTTATCTAAATTTGAAATTCGAAGTAAAATTAAAGATTAAAAACACAAACCAAAAACTCAAATTAATTTAAACAAAAAGTATGAAAACAATTTATAAAAAGTTGTTATTTTTAGTACTACTCTTGCCTTTTAGTGTTCTGGCTCAGAATACACTAAGTGGTGTTGTTCTGGATAAAGTTTCAGGGCAGCCGATTCCGGGAGTAAATGTAAATGTACAAGGTGCCAGTAATGGTGTTTCAACAGATTTTGATGGAAAATTTCAGATTTCTAATGTAAAAAAGGGAGATAAAATCGTTTTTTCTTACATAGGCTACAAAAAAACCGTTGTTGCTTATGAGGCGCAAAAATCCTTAAACATATCATTAGAGGAAGATGCTAGTGAATTAAAAGAAGTTGTAGTTCAAGTGGGATACGGTACTGTTAAGAAAAAAGACGCTACTGGTTCTGTAACAACAATTACAGCAAAAGACTTTAATAAAGGACAAACTGTTACTGCAGAAAATCTTTTGAATGGTCGTGTTGCTGGGGTTACAATTAATACAAGTGGAGCTCCAGGTTCGGGATCTCAAATTAGAATTCGTGGTGGTGCTTCCCTGAATGCTTCCAATGACCCTTTGATTGTAGTTGATGGATTGCCATTGGATAATAACACATCTGTAGGTTCAGCTTCTAATTTAGCTTCCATAAACCCAAGTACTATTGAGTCGATGACGGTTCTTAAAGATGCTTCGGCTACCGCTATTTATGGATCTAGAGCTTCTAATGGGGTAATTATCATTACAACCAAAAAAGGAGGTAAAGAATTGTCAGTAGATTATAATTTCCAAATGGGATTTGGTAAAAATATAAATCAAGTTGATGTTTTAAGCGCTGACGAATACCGCGCACTTGTTGCTTCCCGCTTTCCTGCATTGGTAAGCAAATTAGGAACAAGCAATACCAATTGGCAAGATCAAATCTATAGAACTGCAGAGAGTGTTGATCAAAGTTTGTCTTTGAAAGGAAGCTTGTTTAAGGTGCTGCCTACACGATTGACTTTTGGTAGAACGTATCAAGAAGGAACTCGTTTGACAAATAATTTTACTAGAAATACGATATCGTTAGCGATGAATCCAGAGTTTTTAGATAAGCATTTGAAAGTGAAAGTGAATGCTAATTATTCAAATGAAAAAAACAGATTTGCGGAAGGTGTTGAAGGTTCAGCAATACGATTTGATCCTACACAATCCGTTTATGATTCAGGATCACAATTTGGTGGGTTCTTTGAGTATGGAAGTGGCAATACTGTATTGTCGAATGCGCCAAGAAATCCAGTTGCGCAGTTGATGCAGAGCAATGATAATGGCAAATTCAACCGAGTTTATGGAAATGTAGAATTGGATTATAAATTTCATTTTTTGCCAGAATTACGATTGGTAGTTAATGGAGGTTTGGACCAAAGCAATGGTAAAAGAACTTTTACAGCTCCTTTAAATAGTGCTGTAGGGACTATTAATAATGTTCAAAATGGTACAGATAGCAGGTCTAGTGAGCATAAAAGCAATAAAATTTTTGAAAGTTATTTGGTTTACAACAAAGATTTTGGAGGATTTAAACTAGAAACTACTGCGGGATATTCCTATCAAAAATTTGAAAGAGAAAAATATAACGGAGTAAATATTTTAAATCCAAATTCACCTGAACCAGATGTTCAAACGTATGGCGATCAAGTTTTGATTGGTTTGTTTGGTAGAGCTAATTTAAATTTAAAAGATAAATATTTATTGACATTGTCTTATAGAAGAGATGGTTCGTCAGAATTTAGTCCTGATAATCGTTGGGGAAATTTTCCAGCTGCTGCCTTTGCATGGAAAATCAAAGAAGAGTCTTTCTTAAAAGAATCAAAAACTTTCAGTGATTTAAAATTAAGATTAGGATATGGTATAACAGGTCAAAAAGATATTGGAGATGCTAATTATTTATATTTAGAACCTTATACAGTTGGAGGATCTAATTCTCAATACATCATCAACTCTGTGCCAATTTCAGTAGCAGTTCCTACATTTAGAAATGTTGATATTAAATGGGAAGAAACTACTACAATGAATGCGGGACTTGATTTTGGATTTTTTAATAACAGATTGACATCTTCAGTGGATGTGTTTTACAAAAAATCAAATGATTTGTTGTCTTATGCTGCTATTTCTGATGGTTCAAATTTTAGTAATGCTGGATTTCAAAACATTGGAAGTTTATCTTCTAAAGGAGTTGAATTTTCTTTGAATGCAGAAGTTGTTAAAACAAAAGATGTTTCTTGGAATGTTAATTTTAATGCTACAAAGTTTGAAAGAAGAATTGATGAATTGGCATTAGGTTCTAATATTCTAACTGGTGGTATTGGTGGCGGAACAGGAGGTACAATTCAAATTCATAGCGAAGGATTTACACCTAATTCATTTTATGTTTACAAACAAATTTATGATGTAAATAGAAATCCTATCAGAGGTGCATTTGTAGATATTAATGGCGATGGAAAAATAAATACTGAAGACCGATATATTTATAAAAACTCAGATCCTGATGCTACTTTTGGTTTTGCTTCAAGCTTAAATTATAAAAGATTTGATTTTTCATTCAATTTAAGAGCAAGTGTAGGAAATCATATTTACAATAATATTAATTCTATCAACGGTTACTTCAATTTAATTCAAACAGGAGCAGCGGTGCCAATTAATATTCCTTCTGCTACTTATGTTACTAATTTTGATAAAATAGATGGCGATGTACAATTGTCGGATATCTATATTGAAAATGCCTCTTTCTTAAAAATGGATAATATTACTCTAGGGTATACCGTTCCGAATTGGTTAGAAGGTAAAGCTTCATTACGATTGAGTGCAGGAGTACAAAATGTTTTCACGATTACCAATTATTCTGGTTTAGATCCTGAAATTACTAATACAGGAATTGATAATACGATTTATCCAAGACCTAGAACGCTATTATTTGGCGCAAATGTTAAATTTTAATATTAAAATATGAAAACTAAATTTAAATTAATTTACCTGTTATTAGGATTTTTATCTCTAAGTTCCTGTACAGGTGATTTAGATGTAATTCCTCATGATGATGATCAGTTCTTGTCTGATGAATTTTTCAAAACAGAAGATTCGTATCAAAAAAGTATTGCAGGAGTATATGGAAATTTTTCTTTGACAGGAGCTACAGGCCCGGGATCTTCTAATATTTCTGGAGTAGATGCAGGTACAAGTCAATATGGAAGATGTTTATGGTATATGCAGGATTTAGCTGCTGATGAAATGATATGGTCCTACGAAAATGATCCAGGAACACGTGATATTCAAAGAAGTGTATGGTCTGCAACAAACCCTATTTTTAGAGGAATGTATGGAAGAGGAATGTTTCAGGTTGCTTTAGTAAATGAATTTTTGAGACAAACTACTGATGAAAAACTAAGTAGTAGAGGTGTTTCAGAAGCCACTAGAACAGAAATTAAAAAGTACAGAACTGAGGCTAGAGTATTAAGAGCATTGGCATACTATCATTTAATGGATATGTTTGGTAAAGCCGCTTTTGTAACCGAAAATGATCCTGTTGGTGCTTATAGAGGACCTCAGTATGACAGACAACAATTGTTTACGTTCATTGAATCAGAATTATTAGAATTAGAAGGCGATGCTAATTTAGCAGCTCCGTTGACAAACCAAAGCGGAAGAGCTGATAAAGGTTTGGCATGGATGATTTTAGCAAAAATGTATTTGAATGCCAATGTTTATATTCAACAAGATAAGTATTCAAATTGTATTACCTATTGTAATAAAATCATAGGAGGAGGATATGCTTTAGCGTCTAAATACCAATATAATTTTATGGCAGACAGTGATACAAATGATGCCAAGAACGAAATTATTTTTGCTTTTCAATCCGATGGTTTAGCTACTCAAAATTATGGCCCAACTACAGTAATGGTAAATGGCTCAGTGGGCTCTTTAGAACAAAACGGAATTTCTCTAGGTGTTGGTGCCGGAGGATGGGGTGGTGCGCTAAGAGTTAGAAAAGAGTTTGCAGATAAATTCGCAGATGCTGCTTTTGCAAACGATGAAAGAAATACAATCATAAAAACAAACAGAACTGTTGATATTTCTACCATTTCAGATAGAGACTCTGGTTTTATCCTTACAAAATTTTCTAATAGAACATCTACTGATGGGTTTGGAAAAGATAAAACATTTGTAGATTGTGATTTTCCTGTATTCAGATTGGCAGATACCTATTTGATGTATGCTGAAGCACATTTAAGAGGTGGTGGCGGAACAGCTGCAACAGCGCTACAATATGTAAATGCTTTAAGAACTAGAGCAAAAGGAGTTGCAATTTCTGCTTCGGATTTAACCCTTGATTTTATTCTTGATGAAAGACTTAGAGAGTTGTATTGGGAAGGACATAGAAGACAAGATTTAATTCGTTTTGGCAAGTTTACTGGAGGTTCTTATAATTGGGCATGGAAAGGAAATGGTCAAAATGGTATTGCTATCCCAAGTTATTTCAATGTTTATCCTTTGCCAACAGAGAGTGTTGCTGCAAATCCTAACTTAATTCAAAATACAGGTTACTAAAAATCGTTTAACAAAATAGATATAAAAATGAAAAATACATTTAAAATTATTATTGCTGCCTTCCTTTTTATTGGAATGTCGTCCTGTTCAGATGAGCAAAATTTCCAAATTCTTGAACCACAAGGAAGTTTTGCTATTGTAACTCCTGAAACAGGAACTACAATTGTATTGGATGCTAAACTACAAAACAATCCTGCCACTACACTTACATGGGCTCCTGCTGATTATGCTACGCCTACAGAAGTTTTGTATGCTGTTGAAATTGCTAAAACAGGAACTGAATTTGCTGAGATAATCCCAGGAGGTTCTACAACAGGAACACATATTACTTGGTCTGTAGCCGATTTAAATTCAGCCGCTGTTGCAGCAGGTTTACTTCCTTTCGAGCAAGGAAGCATAGATATTAGAGTAAAATCTACAGTTGCAGGTGGTCAACCACAATATTCTGATGTTGTGAATTTATTTTTAACTCCATTCTCTACCGCTTTACCACAATTAGCAGTACCAGGAAATCATCAAGGATGGAACCCAAAAACAGCTCCTAGAATTGCTTCTTCCGCATTTGGAAAAACAGATTACGAAGGATATGTTTGGTTAGATGGAGGTCATAAGTTAGTTGGACCAGATGCTAAAGGAATTTATGATTGGAGCGCAGGTCCTGATTGGGGAGATGATGGTTCTTTTACCGGTAAATTACTTCTTGATAATGAAAAAGATATGAATGCTGCAACTCCAGGATATTACTTAATCAAAGCAGATACAGAAAAATTAACTTATTCTGAAACAAAAACAACTTGGGCTATTATTGGTAATGCAACTCCAGGAGGTTGGTCTACTGATACACCTATGACTTATGATCCAGCAACAAAAAAATGGACCGTAATCGCTACATTATCGACTCAAGCTGCACCGAATGATGGATTGAAATTTAGACCAAATGGAGACTGGCCAGGAAACTATGGCGATTCAGGTGCTGATGGTTTATTAGACGGAGATGGTACAAATATTAGTACTACTGAAGGAACTTATTTGATTACTTTAGACTTAAGTAATCCAAGAGCATATACCTATTCTTTTGTAAAACAATAATTTGCTTGTGGTGAAAAAGGGGCTATCTTCGTATAGCCCTTTTTTTTTATTTAATCTAATGACTACATTTATCATGAAAAAAAATTTACTTTTATTATTGTTTTTTCTTTCAATTGCAGGATTTGCTCAGCAGCAAACGGTTACTTACAGTATTTCTCCTGCTAGTTTTGAAGAAACAACAGCAATTACTATAACCATAAATGGGAATAGTATAAATGAGGCTACTTGGGGAGTTACTGGAAATGCTTTGTATTTATGGGCATGGGCTTTTGATATCAATGATACAACACCAAAAGGGACGCCTCTAAATGGTACCTGGGATGTTTCTAACGAAGCAAGTAAATTTACCTATAACTTAAGTACCGATACCTACACAAAAACAATAACACCAGCGACATATTATAACGCAACAGGTATTGGTAAAATAGGATTTTTGATTAAAGCAAAAAACGGAACTGGAGACAAAAAATCACAAGATATTTTATCTGAAGTTGGAGCCTTTCAAGTTAATTTAACTGCTCCTTTACAAAATAGTTCTTCTATCATAGCTTCTGGGGGAAGTCTAAATATTGCGGCAAATAACACCAATGGGGCAGCTGTATATAATTTAAAAGCCAATGGAATTACTATTAATTCAAATACAAGTACATCTAGCTATACCTATATACATACCAATATTACTGGAAATCAAAACTATGAGTTAGAAGTTATACAAGGTGCTACGACTATTGTCAAAAAATTTAGCGCAATTGTTAATCCAACAACAGTTAATGAAAACATGCCTGCTGGAATGATTGATGGGATAAATTACAATCCTAATGATGCTACAAAAGCAACTTTAGTTTTAGATGCTCCATTAAAAGATTTTATTTATGTAGCTGGAAGTTTTAATAATTGGCAG
This sequence comes from Flavobacteriaceae bacterium, assembly GCA_947443815.1. GTDB lineage: Bacteria > Bacteroidota > Bacteroidia > Flavobacteriales > Flavobacteriaceae > Flavobacterium. The sequence goes on from CANEXR010000031.1 coordinate 12,491, forward strand.
CCAACAACTGCCTATGCTATGAAAAAAGATGGGACTTCTGGAAAATTTTGGCTAGAATTAACAGGCTTGGTTTCTGGAACTAATTATACCTATCAATATTGGGTTGTTGATGCAACACCAATTGCTAATACCCCTTCTTTAGTAAAAACAGCAGATCCTTATTCAACTATGGTTTTATCTCCTTATGATGACCCTAGTATTCCTGCTGCTAATTATCCTAATATTCCAGCATATCCTATTGGGCAAGAACGTGAGGTTACGGTTTTACAAACTGGTCAAACAGCTTATCCTTGGAGTGCAGCAACAACTAATTTTGTAAAACCAGAAAAAGAAAAACTGGTAGTATATGAACTTTTAGTTAGAGATTTTGATGCCAATAGAAGTTATCAAGATTTGATTAACCGAATTGATTATTTCAAAAATTTAAAAATCAATGCAATCGAATTAATGCCTGTTATGGAATTTGAAGGAAATGAGAGTTGGGGATATAATACCTCCTTTCACATGGCATTAGATAAATTTTACGGTACTTCAGACAAGCTAAAAGAATTTATCGATTTATGCCATCAAAATGGTATTGCAGTTATTCTTGATGTGGCTCTAAATCATGCTTTTGGCAGGAATCCAATGATTAGAATGTGGATGAATGATCCTGATGGTGATGGATGGGGTTCTCCATCTACTGAAAATCCCTATTTTAATACCGTTGCAAAACATAGCTATAGTGTTGGAGAAGATTTTAATCATCAACAACTTAGAACTCAGAATTATGTAAAAAGAGTTATTAAACAATGGATTGAAGAGTACAAAATAGACGGATTCCGTTGGGATTTAACAAAAGGCTTTACTCAAAATTGTACTGCATCTGATCAAAATTGTACTAACAATTACCAACAAGATCGAGTAGATGTTCTAAAAAGTTATGCCGATTATTCTTGGAGTTTAGACCCTACTCATTATACTATTTTTGAACACTTAGGTTCTGATACAGAGGAACAACAATGGGCTAATTATAAAATTACTGAAACACCAAGCAAAGGGATTATGACTTGGGGTAAAATGACTAATGAGTACAATGAATTGTCAATGGGATACACCAGTAATATCTCTAGAATGACCAGTTCAAGTAGAGGATTTACCGCAAACCGATTGATGGGTTTTGCAGAAAGTCATGACGAAGAACGGTTAATGTACAAAAATTTACAATTCGGGAATAGTACAAATAGCGCTCATAATGTAAAAACATTAAATATAGCTTTGTCTAGAATGCCTGCAATTGGAGCAGTATCATTATTGATTCCTGGTCCTAAAATGATTTGGCATTTTGGAGAATTAGGTTGGGAATCGTCTATTTACACTTGTAACAATGGAACTGTAAATGATGATTCAGCTACTATAGCTGGAGATTGCAAATTAGACACTAAGCCACAACCACAATGGGTTAACAATTGGCTAGGTAATTCCAGTAGAAATAAAATTTACTCAGACTGGTCTAAAATGATAACAATGAAAATTACAGAACCTGTTTTTTTAGGTACTGTAACCATGGCTAATACGAGTTCATTATATCCCAATATTAAAATTACCAATACATCATTATCTTCGACTGTATTGAAAGATGTCTTGATAATAGCTAACTTTAATGTAACCACTCAAAATGTAGCTACAGGCTTCCCATATACGGGCACTTGGTATAACCTTATGGATAATACAATTGTTACTGTAACAAATGCTTCCGCTACAGTTTCGCTTTTGCCGGGTGAATATAGAATTTATGGAAACAAACCAGCTACTTTAGCGATTGCTGATTATGAAAAAGCTTCCACAATTCAGGTATACCCAAATCCAGCATCAACTTATTTTACTTTAAATGGCAATACATCCAAAGTGCAATTGTTTTCCATTTCGGGACAATTAGTAAAAAGTTTTAATGCAAATCAGTCTGCACATCAATTTGATATTACTGATTTAAACAAAGGGCTTTATATTGTAAAAGTATTTAATGAAAACAATGAAGTAGAAGTAATGAAATTAGTAAAAAATTAAGAATGAAAAGCACTTGATTTTTAGTAGTTTAAAGAAAGGCTGTCCCTAAAAGACAGCTTTTCTTTTTATAAACTTCTTACTAAAAAAGGGTTGAATTCGGAGAGAAAAACCAAAAAAAAAGCCTTAAACCCTTTCTTTATAAGAGATTAAGACTTTATTAAAGTGCGGATAATAGGACTCGAACCTACACGCCTTGCGGCACCAGATCCTAAGTCTGGCATGTCTACCAATTTCACCATATCCGCGTAATTGTGGGTGCAAAGATACACATAACTTCCAATTTTCAAAGAAATTTGTATAAAAATATTGTTACTCTTTTTTGTACTTTTGAGTAGCTAAAATTTACTAATAATGGAAGATATAAAATCATACGTAGAACTACACAAAGACCGATTCATCAGTGAATTAATTGACTTGTTAAAAATCCCATCCGTAAGCGCAGACACTGCTTATAGTCAAGATATTATCAAAACTGCAACAGCTGTGAAAACCAGTTTAGAAAAAGCGGGTTGCGATTTCGTGGAAATTTGCAACACGCCCGGCAACCCAATTGTATATGGCGAAAAAACAATAGACCCAAAGCTACCAACCATTTTAGTCTATGGCCATTATGACGTACAACCAGCAGATCCTATCGAATTATGGACCTCTCCCCCATTTGAACCCGTCATCAAAAAAACAACAATACATCCAGAAGGCGCCATTTTTGCACGTGGTTCCTGTGATGACAAAGGACAAATGTACATGCATGTGAAAGCATTGGAATACATGATACAATCCAACACACTCCCCTGCAATGTAAAATTCATGATTGAAGGCGAAGAAGAAATCGGCTCCAAAAGCCTTTCCTGGTTTGTGGAACGCAATCAAGAAAAACTCAAAAATGATGTGATTCTGATCTCAGATACTGGAATGATTTCCAATCAACAACCTTCTATAACCACAGGACTTCGTGGTTTGAGTTATGTAGAAGTAGAAGTTACAGGTCCAAATAGAGATTTGCATTCCGGTCTATATGGCGGAGCAGTTGCCAATCCTATCAATATATTAACCAAAATGATTGCTTCGCTTCATGACGAAAACAACCACATCACTATTCCAGGTTTCTATGATGCCGTAGTCGAATTATCTACTGAAGAAAGAGCCGAAATGGCCAAAGCACCTTTCAGCTTAGACGATTATAAAAAAGCACTCGATCTAAAGGATGTTTATGGCGAAAAAGGATATACAACCAACGAAAGAAATGCCATAAGACCCACACTTGATGTCAATGGAATTTGGGGAGGCTACACTGGTGAAGGCGCAAAAACCGTAATTCCAAGCCAAGCATTTGCCAAAATATCCATGCGCTTAGTACCAAATCAGGATTGGGAACAAATCACCGAACTATTCACCAATCATTTTATAAGCATAGCCCCAAAAGCAGTCTCCGTAAAAGTCACACCACATCACGGCGGACAAGGCTACGTTACACCAATTGACAGCATTGGCTACCAAGCCGCCAACAAAGCCTATACCAAAACCTTTGGAGTTCCAGCAATACCAGTACGTTCAGGAGGCAGCATTCCCATTGTAGCACTATTCGAAAAAGAACTCAAAAGCAAAACCATCCTCATGGGATTCGGCCTTGACAGCGACGCCATTCACTCACCAAACGAACATTTCGGAATTTTTAATTACCTCAAAGGAATAGAAACCATCCCCTTATTTTACAAATATTTTGTAGAAATGAGCCGCTAAAATTCACTCCAAAGAAGCCCGAAAATAATTTAAGTCCGTTCTAAAGCAGCGGATTTATTTTTTTGGGGCGTTCCCTACGGTCGGGTTATCCGCTATATCTTTTGCTCCACGATTTGCGCATTGACGCACCTCTGTTAACGCAAAAGGATGCCGCTACTACCCCTAACGCAATATCCAGTTCATCCTAACGTTCTATAATCATACCCATTTTTATCTCTATGCATCCAC
>CANEXR010000032.1 GCA_947443815.1 Flavobacteriaceae bacterium
TATGAATTTGGTTTGTAGTACTTTTTTTTGGCTGTAGCCAAAGAATGAAAACAGAAGCACACCTATAAAAAGTATTTTTCTCATATGATTTTTGATTGAAATGACGGGTGACTGTCTTAAAAATGAAGTCGGAATAATAGACTGTACTTCTTTGTATTTGTTACAGTTTTGTAATAAAAATTAAATTAAAATTTAGTTAACCTTCTGTTATGATGATTAAGTAGAAAACGATAGTTTTTTAATTTTATTTTAAAATGGGAAGAAAAATCATTAGAATTTATTTCTAACTATATTGTAATCAATGAAATAACGGATACTTACTGAAAGGATATTTGTAAGGTTGTTGTTGAATACATTTTTAAGATTATTGGAGAGATTATGTTCAACAACATTCGTTCTTTCTAAAGCATAATTACGGTATAAAAAAGAGATCTCGCTGCCTGGTGCAAACCACCAAGAATAGGATAAATCAAAATTCCAGGAGTTGAAATTTCTATTTTTGTTTTCAGCATAAACCGTATTTGGGACTAAATAACCATCGTTTTGTAATGATAAAAATTCGTGATTTTTAGAATAAGACCAATAATAACGGGCAGTTAAATTGATTGTCATTTTATTGTTAATGGCATATTTTCCAGTAAAATCATTTTGTACTATTTCTCGGTTTCGCTCCGCAAATATTATTTCTGTGTTATTAGTAGCTACCCATCCGCGATCATTCTTTTTGTTGATGTAATCTAAAGTATAAGCCAAAGATAATTTATCATTAAATCGGTATTTTGGACTAAAATAAAAACCTAAGTTTATTCTTCCATCTTCGTTGTACTTTATGATTGAAGGCTCTAAAACTATTGAAAATGCACCATTTTCATTTGAAGTAAAATTAAAAGCACTAAAAATTTTTTCAGGTATAAATACATATTTTCCAAACTCACGCGGTTCATAAAAGTCATAAGTTTTAAAAGGAGTAATTTGAAAGGCAAATTCAAAATATTGATTTTTTAAGGTAGTTGATTTAATTTCTGTACCAATAGCGCCTTCCTGAAGCTTTCCAGTTGTATTTTCTATTTCAATATTAATAAATTGATTTACTTTTAGGGTGTTAAATACTTTTGTGGGATTTAAAATTCTATAACTTCCACTAGCATAAACATTATGGTAATTAGTATAAAAATTAATCCCTAAATCATTGATGTCATATTTTTTGGAAATGTATTTTCCAGAAAACGAATAACGGTACCTGCCACTTGTTTTTGCGAAATTAAGTGAGGTTTTAAAACCATTATAGTCTTCAACATCATTTATAGTGCTATATTTAAAATCACCATATAAATTATAGGTATTCTCTTTAGTACTCAAATCAAATAATAATGCAGATGCATTAGCATCTCTAAAACTTCCATTTCGGGTTGTATTAGTATTTACAAATGAAACAGATGAGTTTTGATTGAAACGTTGGTCAAAAACTAAAACATTATAATTAGTAAGGGGTTGAATTACTTCTTTTCGGGTTTTATTAGTACTGTTGTCTAAAATAGTAGCATAGGTTTTGTCCGTAAAAGCATTTAAAAAACCAACTCCCAAACCTTTTTCTGTGCGACCAGAAATTTTTACTGCATTAAGTAAATCTACTGTACTTGGATAATTTATAATCTCTTCATTTTCATTGATTTCAGGTTCGGCAATCGGGCTTCCACCAATTCTTCTAGAATAGAATAGATTCCCAATATTAAATAAATCGGTTCCTTCTGTAAAAAAAGGTCTGTTTTCCTCGAGTTGTTGCTCAAAAGGTTCCAAATTTAAAATGGCATTGTCAAATTTGGTCTGCCCAAAATCAGGAACTAAAATGGCATCAAGTGTGAAGGAATCATTAATTCCGTATTTGATGTCTAATCCTGCTTTTAGAGTAGTGCTGGAACCAATATCGTTTTTTTGATAATATAAAGAGGAATAGGGAATGAAAAAAAGGCGTGTTGGGGGATTGATATTTTCTATTCCATCTAAGATTCCTGCTTGTGGAATTATAGCTCCAATTTTAGTGTCGATATGGTTCCAAGTGTATTTTTGAACATCCCGTTTGATTTCCCGCATGAAATTCAAACCCCAAGTTTGTTTCTCTGATTTAGAAAAACGTAAGGCGGCATATGGAATTTTCATTTCAACCACCCATCCAAAATCAGTTAACGAAACTTTACTGTCCCAAATAGCATCCCATGAAAAATCTTCATAGTCTTCCGTAGCCAAACAGTCCATTTGTACTCCCGATGCACTTACAAAAAATCTAAAATCTTGTTGGCCATCATTAAAACCATTTATAAAAACAGAAAAATGATCTGACACACCAAAAACATCCCGTTTTGTTATTTCTTTTTGGATTTTTTCGGGCTCATTATCATATAATTTAGCAGCAATATAAATGGCATTATTATCGTATAAGATTTTTACTTCTGTTTTTTTATTTTCATTTATTGCTTTTCCGTTGTCAGGTTCGAACATAATGAAATCAGTAGCTATATCTGCTGATTCCCAACTAGTTTCATTAATTTTTCCGTCAATAACAATGTTTTCAGTAGTAGATTTCGCGTTAAGTCTTTTTTTCTGTCCATAAATATTCAAATTGAAGAATATTAAAAAAATAGAAAATAGTGCATAAAATTTCGGCATATATTATGATTGGTTACTAGCAAAAATAACAAAATTAACATTAATAGTGATTAATTTATAAATTATTTGGTTCTTTTTAAATGTTAAAAAATGTTATAATTTCATCTTTTTTTTATTTGATTGAGCTTAAAACCGTGTTTTTGTGTATTTTTGAATCCCAAATTTAATTTATAACCTAGACATAATCAATGATTTATAAGGCCTTACTTTCTTTTTTGTTTTTCTTCGCATTTAGTCCAAAATTTATTTCAGCAACTGAAAATAAAAATGGGATTGGGTTAAAAAAAGAATTTAAATCAAGTCTAGATATTACTATCGATTTGGCGTATACAAATTTACACGCCAATCAGTATTCGGTACCCAAACACGAAATTTTTGCACAAGCTTTAAAAGGATATTATTTGTTGAAAGAAAAGGGTTTGGTAAAGAAAAGTATCCTCACATTAGTTGATTTTAGTATGTCTTCAAACAGCAAAAGGCTATGGGTAATCGATTTAGCAACTAATACAGTTTTATTTCAATCCCTTGTCGCTCACGGAAGAAATACTGGTGAAGAATTTGCCAAAAACTTTTCAAATTCTGCACAATCTTTCAAAAGTAGTTTGGGATTTTATACTACTGGCGAAATCTATACTGGAAAACACGGAATGTCATTAAAACTTGATGGTCTTGAAAAAGGAGTAAATGATAATGCTAGAAATAGAGGAGTTGTAATACATGGAGCAGATTATGTCTCTGATGTTTTTATAAAAAACAATAAAAGATTGGGCCGCAGTCAAGGATGTCCAGCGCTTCCTGAAGAGTTATCCAAAGCTATTATAGATGTAATAAAAGATAAGTCATGTTTTTTTATTTACCATCCTTCTTTAATTTCAAAAATTATTTCTTAGTGCTGGATTTATAAAAAAATAGAGATGAGATAAAATTATTTTTCTTAAAAATCCAACTATAATATTTTGGTATTAAATTCTTTATCTACTGAAGAGGCTGTTTATAAAGAGAGCTACTGTTTAAAGTTCGTTATTTTTTCAAAAAAAACTTGCATTAAAGGAAACTTATTATTTATATTTGCACCGTTGTTAATGCGAAAGTAGCTCAGTTGGTAGAGCTCCAGCCTTCCAAGCTGGTTGTCGCGAGTTCGAGCCTCGTCTTTCGCTCTAAAACCTCAAATTATTGAGGTTTTTTATTTTTACCGTTTAATGCGAAAGTAGCTCAGTTGGTAGAGCTCCAGCCTTCCAAGCTGGTTGTCGCGAGTTCGAGCCTCGTCTTTCGCTCCAAAGCCTCATCTGTTTTTACCGATGAGGTTTTTTATTTCACAAAATTCAAATCAGTTCCACTTTCAAGTTCTACAGGAATCTGGTTTTGTTGGAATAGCCTAGCGGATAACTGCCCTCTCAAAAGAATATGTTCTCCTTTTACTACTAACCAGCTACCTTCTCGTAATCCTAAAACGGGTGCTGTATTGAATACATGAAATTCTTTTATTCTTGTTTCTCGTGTTTCCCCCATGTGTTTTGATTGTTCATCAGCATCCAAAAAATGAGGATTCAAATTGAAAGGTACCATTCCTAACGTTTGGAAACTAGGCGGATAAATAATAGGCATGTCATTCGTAGTTTGCATGGTTAATCCACAAATATTACTTCCAGCACTTGTTCCTAAATAAGGGGTTCCACTTTTTATAGTAGCTGCAAGAATATCCATAACCTTGTTTTTGTATAATTGTGAAACCAATAGAAACGTATTTCCTCCTCCTGTAAAGATTCCTTCAGCATTTTGAAGGGCTATTCCAGTATTTTCAAATTCATGAATTCCTCTTACCTTTATTTTTATTTTGGCAAAAGCCAAAGCTACTTTAGCAGTATATTCGTCATGAGAAATCCCAGAAGGTCTAGCATAAGGAATAAAAAGTATTGTTTTGCAACCTTTAAAATGGATTTGTAATTCGGGCAACAAATAGTCTAAATATTCTCCACCATGAAGTGTAGAAGTACTGGCAATAATTATATTTTTCATTTTATTTTATAGAAATAAGTAAGCCATAAAGGTATTAAATTGTGTTTTTAATTAACATATTTTTACCAACTCATTAGTAATTAATTTGGAAGATACTAAGATACTTTTACAAAGTAAATTAGAGTGTACATCTTATAATTGTATGATGAGTAAAACAGTTTGTTTTTTATTTTTTTTGATCGTAACGAAGACTTTGGCTCAAGAAGTTGTTCCTGCTCCATTTAATGGAAAAGTAAACGCGAATATCTTGGATCTTGGTGGGATTTATATCATTAATTTAAAAACAGAAAAAGCTGTTATAACAGATAATAATGGTAGTTTCTCTATAATGGCTTCTGTTGGAGATACGTTGCAATTTACTTCAGGCCAACTCAAAGAACTAAAAATTGTTTTGTGTCAAAATCATTTTGAAAAAGAGCGATTTGATATAAAAATGGAAATGATTGTCAACCAATTGCATGAAGTTATCATCAAAAGATATAATGGTATTAATGCTGTTGCATTAGGGATAATTCCAAACGGGCAAAAAACCTACACACCGGCAGAACGAAGATTAAAAACGGCTACAAGTTTGAATGCTACTGCTAGTGCTGGTACAATGGCTGGAGGTTCGATTTCGGCAGATCCATTATTGAATTTTTTGTCTGGACGAACGGCTATGCTTAAAAAAGAATTGGAAGTTGAAAAAAAACAATCTTATTTGGCTTTACTGGAGGAAATGTTTGATGAAAATCATTTTACAAATAAGTTTAAAATTCCATTAGCATATGTAAAAGGATTTGAATATTTTGCAGTGGAAAATGAAAAGTTTACAAAAATTTTAAATACTAAAAATAAAACTACCGTTGAGTTTTTATTAGGAGAATTAGCTACTAAATACATGGACATACTTGCTTGTGAGAAATAAAATTACGTTACTGTTTATCGTACTTTTTTACTCTCAAATAACTTTGGGGCAAACGGTCATTGATAAAAAAATTAAAGGACAAATAGTGGCTGACTCCACAACTGTTGATCGGATAAATATATTTAATTCATCTAATGAAAAAAGTACGGTTTCTGATCAAAATGGTTTTTTTGTTTTGTCTGCCAAAGAAGGAGATATTCTAGTATTTTCAGCAGTACATTTAGAAACTATTCGCAAAAAAATCAGTAAAGAAGAGTTGCTTTTGGAGCTATTGAAAATAAAAATGGTTCCAAAAAGTATCGTTCTTAAGGAAGTTATTGTTAATGAACATCCTGAAATAACTGCAGAAAATCTGGGTATTATTCCTTATGGTCAAAAAAAATATACTCCCGCCGAAAGGAAATTATATACCGCAACTTCTGGCAATGGTATTGATGGTTTACTCAACACAATATCTGGGCGCAAGGCCATGTTAAAAAAAGAAATTGTGGTAGAGAAAAAAGAACAATTGTTGGTGAGAATTGAAAATCTATTCGAAGATAAGTATTACACCGAAACACTTAAAATACCATTCGATTACATTAGAGGATTTCAATATTTCGCTATAGAAGATGCTAGTTTTGCTGCTGCATTGCTATCAAAAAACAAAACGATGGTCATGTTTTTGATTGTGAAATTAGCCGAAAAGTATAACCAAATTATTACCAATGAAAACTAAATTAGGAATTTTGTTTTTATGCTGTTTTTTTCAATTTTCTTTTGGTCAAAACAGTCAGCGAAAATCATTGCATGGACAAATTGTAAATGATTCCATACAAGTAGATAATGGCTATGTTTTTAATTTAAGTTCAAAGACAAAGACATTTATTAGTTCAGAAGGTTTTTTTGATATTCTGGCTAAACCCAAGGATACTTTGCTCATTTCTGGTTTGGCATTTAAACCCAAAAGAGTTATTTTATTGAATGAGAATTTTAAAGTTCCCTTGTTTATTGTAAAATTGGAACTATTTGAAAACAAATTAGAAGAAGTTGTTATTGCTAAAAAAAGAGAACTCAATCCCATTTCGGGCGGTTCTCAGGCTATTGTAGACAAACCTTTTTTTGACGATGAAAAATCTTCCCCTCAAAATACAACTATGCATGCCCATACTATTGAAAACGGAATGGATTTTGTTCGTATAGGAAAAATGATTGGGAAAGGAATTAGTCATTTGTTTAAAGATTCAGCATTAAAAACAGATACAATTCAGCATGATTTTAGGGCAGAAACACTTCAGAAAGTGCCACAGATTTTTTTTATTAAAACGTTAAAATTAAAGGAAGATGAAATTGGACTTTTTCTAATATTTTGTGAAAACGACCCAAAAGCAAATTTCCTTTTGCAACCTGAAAATGAATTTGAATTTATTGATTTTTTAATTGTAAAAAATGAAGAGTTTAAAAGAATTGCTACTTTTGAAAAGTGATGTAATAGGATTTCTAACTTCAATTAAAAAGTATTGGCCACAAAATAAAAAATAAATTTTAGAATGAAAAAAGCAATCTTTTACCTCTCTCTTGGAATCGTATTTTTAACTGTTTCCTCTTTTGAAATGCATAAATTTTATGCAGCAATATTCCAGGTAAATTATGTTAAGGAAAAGAAAATGATTCAAATTACCTCTCGTGTTTTCATCGATGACCTTGCTAAAGCAATCGAAAAAAAATACAATAAAAAAATCGATTTGGCTTCTGAAAAACAAGCAACTGAAGATATAAACTTACTCAATAAATACATTTCTGAAAATCTTATTTTTAAAGTTAACGGACAACCTAAAACCTTTCGTTTTTTGAGTAAAGAAACAGAAGGAGATGTGTTGGTATGTTATTTCAGTATCAAAGATATTTCTAAATTAAAATCACTTGAAGTCTACAATTCTATTTTATCGGATTGGAATGCAGAACAGCAAAACATAATGCATTTTACGGCTTTTGAAGAAAAAAGAAGCTTGCTTTTTACAAGTTCTCATAAATGCGAAATGTTAAATTACTGATTATGTAGATTGAATTTGTTAAAAAATTGTATTTTCACGCGCTGAAATAATTCAGTTTTTTATGAAAAAATACGCTTTACTAGTTCTATTTCCTGCAATTCTGTTTGCTCAGGAAAAACCCGCAACAGTTACTCCAAAACAAGCTGGCAAATATGATACAAACAAGTTCAGTCAAATGTATGATATACTGGCTACACCCAATATGTTTCGTACGGCATCAGGAGCACCAGGTCCAGCCTATTATCAGCAACAAGCTGATTATAAAATGGATGTGGAATTAGATGATAGAAATTCAAAATTAAGTGGTTCGGAAACAGTTACTTATTATAATAATTCGCCTGATAGTTTAGAATATTTATGGGTGCAATTAGACCAAAATCAAGCGGCTAAAAATTCTCAAAGCCCATTGGCAGAGAATGAAAAAATTAGCCAAGTTATACCCGTTGAAAAATTCACAAATGATTATTTGAAACCAAGTTTAGAACGTGGTTTCAATATTGAATATGTAAAAGACTCAAAAGGGAATTCTTTATCCTATACAATTAATCAAACGATGATGCGTATTAATTTACCAGTCCCAATGAAACCCGGTGAAAAATACTCGTTTTCTGTAAAATGGTGGTATAATATCAATGATTATCAAAAAGACGGTGGCCGTTCTGGATACGAATTATTCGAAAAAGAAGGAAATAAAATCTATGTAATTGCACAGTTTTTCCCAAGAATGGCTGTTTATAATGATGTTGAAGGTTGGCAGAATATGCAGTTTTGGGGAGATGGAGAATTTGCATTGCCTTTTGGGAATTATGAGGTTAACATCACAGTTCCCTCAGATCACGTCATGGAAGCTACCGGAGAATTAATGAACCGAAGTGAAGTGTTTACAACCGCTCAAGTAAAAAGATACGAGTTAGCCCAAAAAACATTCGACAAACCAGTAGTTATTGTGACCCAAGCTGAAGCAGAAGCAACTGAAAAAGGGTTTTCTGAAAATAAAAAAACATGGAAATTTAGTGCTAAGAATGTGCGTGATTTTGGAATTGCTACTTCCAGAAAATTCATTTTAGATGCAATGGCAGTGCAGCTAAATGACAAAACAGTAATGGCCACTTCTATATATCCTAAAGAAGCTAATCCATTATGGGGAGAAACTTCTACTATGACGGTAGCACATACTCTAAAAAGTTATTCTAGCCATACCTTTGATTACCCATATCCAAAAGCGGTTTCTGTATCGGCAGAAGATCAGGGAATGGAATACCCAATGATATGCTGGAATTATGGGCGACCAGACGAAAAAGGAGTTGTTAGTGATAGAATAAAGCACGGTATGATGAGTGTAATTATTCATGAAGTGGGACATAACTTTTTTCCAATGATTGTAAATTCAGATGAGCGCCAATGGACTTGGATGGACGAAGGTTTAAACTCATTTATGGAATACATGGCAGAACAAGAATTAGACCCCCATTATCCATCAACGCGTGGACCTGCTAAAAACATTGTACCTTACATGAGTGGCGATCAGAAATTTTTAGAACCTATTATGTCCAATTCTGAAAATATAATTCAATTTGGTAATAATTCCTATGGGAAACCTGCTGCAGGACTTAATATACTCAGAGAAACAATTATGGGAAGAGAGTTATTTGACCATGCATTCAAGGTATATGCTAATAGATGGAAATTCAAACATCCAACTCCTGAGGATTTCTTCAGAACTATGGAGGACGCATCAGCTGTAGATTTAGATTGGTTTTTTAGAGGTTGGTTTTATTCAACAGATTTTGTGGATATTGGTATAGAAGAAGTAAAACAATACTATGTTTCAGAGACTCCAACAGCAGAATTGAAAGATGTTAAAATACGAAAAGGACGTTTTGGTCAAGATAAAGGACCATTTGTATATTTGATTGCTGACAAAAGTCCTGAACTAGCTCCATCTCAAAAGAAGGCACTGCAAATAGAAGATGTAAAATTACTTTCGGACTATGTCAATCAAAATCTTTCAGAAACTGAAAAAGCAAGTTTGAAAGCTCCGAAATATTTTTATGAAGTAGCTTTTAATAAACCTGGCGGAATGTTAATGCCTATTATTGTTGAACTTACCTACGAAGATGATACCAAAGAGGTTTTTAAATATCCAGCTCAGATTTGGAGAAAAAACAACGAAACTGCCAAAAAAGTCTTTGCTACAACAAAAGCCATCAAGAAAATACAAATAGATCCAAAATTAGAAACAGCCGATATTGACGTAACCAATAATACGTGGCCAAAAGAAGAAATAAAATCTAAATTTGATTAATTCAATACCAACTAAAAAAGACTCTAATTTTAGAGTCTTTTTTTTATGAAAAATTTAAAATTCAGACATTTAAAATTTAATATCTTTGTCTCAAGAAAAAAAATAGAAAATATGTTTGGTATAGGAGGAGGAGAGTTAGTTTTTATCATGTTTATAGTACTTATGCTTTTTGGATCGGATAAAATTCCTGAAATGGCACGTACTATGGGGAAAGCCATGGCACAATTAAAAAATGCCACCAATGATATCAAAAACGAAATTCAAAACGGAGCAGAAGAAAATGGTTTTGATACTAAAACATTTACTGACCTAACGGGAAGTATTACCTCTGAAATTAATAAAGCAAAAGATAATTTATTAGGAAATTCATCTTCTTTGACGGATTTTTCAAATACCTTTTCTTCAGAAATTAATAAAGCCTCTGAGTCTTTATTGGGTGATACTACAACTACAATTGATAAAGCGAAAGAAACAATAGATGAAATTGCTGGCCCTATAAAGCGTCAAATATAATGTTAGAAAAACTACAATCTCTAGACACTCAATTGTTTGTTTATCTTAATGGTTTAGGTTCCGAAAAATTTGATGGTTTCTGGCTTTTTATAACAAAACAAGTCAACTGGATTCCGTTATTTCTGATCTTATTATATCTGGTTTATAAAAAAATAGGCGTCAAACAAACCCTATATTTATTGCTTTTTATAGCCGTTTTGATAACCATTACGGACCAAACTACAAATGTGTTCAAAAACGGATTTCAAAGATTACGCCCCTGTAATAATCCCGAAATAAAATCATTTATTCGCATAGTTCAAGTTCGAAATTCCTATAGTTTTTTCTCGGGTCATGCCGCAAATACCATGGCAGTTGCTACCTTTTTATATCTTAATTTCAAACAAAATTTTAAGTATTTTGCATTGATTTTTTTATGGCCATTAATCTTTGCCTACAGTAGAATTTATTTGGGATTGCATTATCCACTAGATATTTTTAGTGGTTATTTATGCGGATTTATTTTTGGGTTTTTAATGTATAAAATATATAAAATCCTGCAAAAAATATATTTTCCAGCCTAATTTTTAAGGGCTGTTTTTCGCTATCCATTACAAACGAAATTTACTGAATTCACTTTAAAAAAACTATGTGAGTAGTCTTAAATACCGAACACTGGCCAATGGGAATTTTGCCCCTATTGGTGTTAGAACATTCGTTTTCAGAAAGATATATTTTTTTAAATCACCCTACTTACCGTCAATCCATCTCGAATAGGTAATAAAACGGTTTCCACCCTGGGATCATTTTTCAAAAGCAGGTTGTATTCAACTAATATTTTGGTACTCAAATCTTTTTTCTGCAAAGGTTCAAGTACCTTTCCACTCCACAAAACATTATCGGATAGGATAATACCACCTTTATTCATTTTTGGAACAATCAATTCAAAATAGCGAAGGTAATTTTCTTTGTCAGCATCAATAAAAACTAAATCGAATTTCATTTCCAAACTAGGAATAACAGTGATAGCTTCACCCAAATGCTGTGTAATTTGATTTCCCCAAGGCGATTTATCAAAATGTTTTCGCTGAAAATGAACCAATTCTTCTTTGATATCAATCGTATGTAACTGTCCATTTTCCTGCATGCCTTCACACAAACATAAAGCGGAATAGCCAGTATAAGTTCCAATTTCAAGAATGTTCACTGGGCGAATCAATTTGGAAAGCATACTCAAAACCCGTCCTTGAAAATGACCGCTTAACATTCGAGGCAATAAAATTTTTTGATAGGTCTCTTTATTCAAAGCCGCTAAATGTGCTGGTTCTTTTTCGGAATGTTGCTCAATATAATCCTCTAAATCTTGGGAAATGAAATGCATTTTTGGTTTTTTTCAATTTGCTACAAAGTTATCAAATTATCAAATTACTAAATCAACAAAATGTCTTTATATTTGTACCATGCAAATGGAGAAAAAAGATATCAGAGCCTTATCAAAAGAACAATTACGCGATTTTTTCGTATCAAATGGCGATAAAGCTTTTCGCGGAAATCAAGTTTACGAATGGTTATGGAGCAAGGGAGCACATCGTTTTGAAGACATGACAAATGTTGCGAAAACAACTCGAAGCATGTTAGAAACTAACTTTGTAATTAATCATATCAAAGTAGATACGATGCAACGAAGCGAAGACGGAACCGTCAAAAATGCTGTTCGTTTGCATGACGGTTTAGTAGTTGAATCAGTTTTGATACCTACAGCAACCCGAACAACGGCCTGTGTTTCCAGTCAAGTTGGATGTAGTTTGGATTGTAATTTTTGTGCTACCGCAAGATTAAAAAGAATGCGAAATCTAGAACCAGCCGAAATTTATGATCAGGTAATTGCAATTGATAAAGAAAGCCGATTGTATTACAATCACCCATTATCAAATATTGTATTCATGGGAATGGGAGAACCTTTGATGAATTATAATAACGTTCTGAAAGCCATTGATATGATTACTTCTCCAGAAGGATTAGGAATGTCTCCTAAACGGATTATGGTTTCGACTTCAGGAGTGCCAAAAATGATAAAAAAATTAGCCGATGACGATGTGAAATTCAAACTCGCAGTTTCGCTTCACTCCGCAATAGATGAAATACGCTCCAAAATTATGCCTTTCAGCGAGAATTTTCCTTTAGCAGACTTAAGAGAATCATTAGAATATTGGTATCAAAAAACAAAAAGCAAAATTTCCTATGAATATGTAGTCTGGAAAGGGATTAATGATACAAAAGCATCTATAGACGCCTTAGTGAAATTTTGTAAATATGTCCCCTGCAAAGTGAATTTAATAGAATACAATCCTATTGATGATGGCGAATTTCAACAAGCCTCCGAAGAATCGATAAATGCTTACATCAAAGCACTTGAAAATAGCGGTATTGTTGTCAAAGTTCGTAGAAGTCGTGGAAAAGATATCGATGCAGCTTGCGGACAATTAGCAAATAAAGAAGCATAAAAAAAGAGTTCATTGAACTCTTTTTTTATTTAATAATAGATATTAATTGTCCAAAGTAATTTGAGTTGCCATTCTTCCATCAACAGACAACATCGCTAAATTATCACAATCACCCGTTCCATAGTCAATTGTTGCATAATGTGTGTTTTTTGAAATTTTTACTATTCCAGAAACTGGAAATGGCATAGGAATTTGAAGTAAACTACAAGCAGTTTTATGAACCAATGGAGTAGCAGATTCAATTAAAGATGTAAAAACAGTTCCATTTGGATGCGTTGTTGTAAATGTGCCATAAGTTGAATAAATATCATCTGTTGGACTTAAGCGAGTCAAAAAACCAGCAGTCATCTCTCTTATCCGTTCTCCATTACGAATAAAAACGCCATCAGTTGTCGTTAAAGTCATATCTGTCATGGTAAATGTAGTCTTAGGATGTAATGTTGATTCACTACCTATCATTTCTCTTTTCCAAGTAGACATCCCATTTAATTTATTATCATTGACATAAAAATTTGTATAAGCAATGGTCATTATTTTTGGGAAAGAGGTTCCAATTGTTCGAGTCAAAATAATTTTTCCTTTAAGTAAATGGCCTCTAAATTCACAGGGTGTACTTTCTGTCCCAAAGGTAATAGTGAGTACTCTAACGGAATTTGTAGAGCCTAAATCACTAATTGTAGCACAACTTGGAAGAATAGAGAAATAGTTTCCTACACTTTTTCCAGTCGTCGAACCTTCACTAAGTTCATATTGATTATCCGCGATAAGGGATACATCATCAATAGCATTATCCATTTTTTGGGTTGCAATAACCTCGTTATTAGTGACGGCAGTCTCCGAATTTGTAGGCTCTGAGTCTTTTGAACAACTTGTAAACACAAGAATGCCAAAAGTCATTCCGATTAATAGAATTTTCTTTTTCATAAAAAAATAGGTTTAAGTTAAAGTATAAAAGGTATAATTGGGGCGCAATTATGACTTAAAAATACAAAAGTTTATTCAGAATAGATAGTTTTTTTGGATTTTGTTCATTCATAAGAGTATTTCTAGTTTCAATAAATGAATAATCAGAAAATGAATTTGAAGTTCAATAAGAGTGTGAAAATCATTTCGAAATTTAATTTTCCGGAATTCAATTCAATTTATTCTTGAATACTAAGGAGCAAAAAAACAGATAACTGCAGGAAATTGATAAAGGTTTTTATTTAAAATAGTATATTTGAAATCTAAATGAATGTCACCTCACAAATAAAACAACCTATCTTTAATGAAATGGAACTTTTTGAAAAAAAGTTCTACGAATCGATGTCTTCACAAGTGGCCTTATTAAACAGAATCACTTATTATATTGTGAATCGAAAAGGCAAACAAATGCGCCCAATGTTTGTTTTTCTAACTGCAAAAATGGTTTCTTCAGGCAATGTTAATGAAAGAACATATCGTGGTGCTTGTGTTATTGAACTTATTCATACTGCGACTTTAGTCCACGATGACGTAGTGGATGATAGCAATCGGCGAAGAGGTTTTTTCTCAATTAATGCGCTTTGGAAGAATAAAATAGCCGTTTTAGTTGGAGATTATCTACTTTCAAAAGGGCTATTGCTTTCAATAGATAATGGGGATTTTGATCTGTTACGCATTATTTCGGTGGCTGTACGAGAAATGAGTGAAGGCGAGTTGCTACAAATAGAAAAAGCTAGGAAATTAGACATCACTGAGGATATTTATTATGAAATTATCCGTAAAAAAACGGCAACACTTATTGCCGCTTGCTGTGCTCTTGGTGCAAAATCGGTTATCGAAGATGAAATTCAAGTTGAGAATATGCGAAAATTTGGAGAGCTTATCGGAATGGCTTTTCAAATAAAAGATGATTTATTCGATTATACCGATGATGCAATTGGTAAACCAACAGGAATCGATATTAAAGAACAAAAAATGACCTTGCCACTTATTTATGTATTGAATACTTGTACATCAAAAGAAAAAAGTTGGCTGATTAATTCCATAAAAAATCACAACAAGGATAAAAAACGCGTTAAAGAAGTGATTGCTTTTGTGAAAAACAACAACGGATTGTTATATGCCGAGAATAAAATGATTCAATTCCAGCAAGAAGCACTTCTGCTTTTGGATAATTATCCTGATACTGCGTATAAAGCGGCCTTGATATTGATGGTTAATTACGTTATTGAAAGAAAAAAATAATTTTATTTAAAATATTTTTATTTCGGAACCTCCTTATTTTATTGACTTTTTTAGATTTTTAAATATAAAATTGAAAAAATATTTTTTTTCGATGCAACTATTTTGAATTGAGAATCGTCTATGCTAATAGAAACACTCTAGAACTATTTTGAAAGTAATTAACTTACATCAACAAGAAAACGAAATAATACAATTGGCTGTCGAAAACAATCGACAAGCACAACAAAAAATTTATACACAGTTTTCTTCTAAAATGCTAAGTGTTTGCCGTCAATATATAAAAGATATTCATCAAGCAGAGGATGTTATGA
>CANEXR010000033.1 GCA_947443815.1 Flavobacteriaceae bacterium
CAGCGGCAATTGGAAGGCATTATTACGAAGAAACCAATGATATTGGGGGTGCTACCAATTGGAATTTGATGGATGCATTAGGAAATCAAGTGATTTTTAGAACCAGTAGTTTCTCGGATTTTGCCAGTAATTTAGTTCCTAATGGAAGTGGAAAAGTGAGAGGAATTCTGACCAAATACGGTTCCGATTACCAACTTGTTGCTCGTTCCGAAAAAGATGTCTCGATGACAAAAACTAGAACAATTCCTTTCTTTTCAGAAGATTTTGAAACCGTAGTTGACAAAGCAAATTTGAGCCTTCCGGGTTGGGCAAACTTAGTTCAAAAGGGAACCACTTTCTGGAAAGGCACAGTGTATTCCGGAAATGGATATGCTGAATTTAATACCACTGGAACTAAAGTTGTTTCAAATATTGCTTGGTTGATTTCTCCTAAAATAGACATGGATTCACATACCAATGAAATGCTGACCTTTCGTACTGCACAGCATCACTTGGACGTCGATTCCCCATTAAATACATTAGAGATTTATATTTCTTCTAATTTTGATGGTTTGAATTTTGCCACGGCAACTTGGATTCCAATAGAAGTTAATTTGCCCAAACAAGCAACACCTTGGCATCAATTTGTTGGTTCGGGCGGAGTGGATTTATCTGCTTATACTGGCAAAATAAACATTGCTTTTAAATATACGGGTTCAGGCAAAAATCTTGCTTTGGATGGTGCTTTTCAGGTAGATGATGTGGCGGTTTTTGGGGATAAATAAATAACTGTTGACTGGTTTTTAATCCTAGAATATGGTTTTTTTTATTCAGGTATCATTATAAAATAAAATTCAAAAGACTTCCATTCAAACCTTATGCTTTTTTTATAAAGTCATAACTCCATAAGTACAAAGCAAATCAGTAAATTTGTAGCCTTATTTAAAAACATGTTAGAAAAAGAAGTAATAAATTTCGAAAAAACAGCCATTGTTGGTATTGTAACCCAAAATCAAAGTGAGGATAAACTCAACGAATATCTTGACGAATTAGAGTTTTTGACTTACACGGCAGGCGGTAAAGTAGTGAAACGTTTTTCTCAAAAAATGGAACGTCCAAATCCTAAAACTTTTGTTGGAACCGGAAAAATAGATGAAATTAATCTTTTTGTCAAAGAAAATGATATTTCGACCTTGATATTTGATGATGAATTAACACCATCACAACAAAAAAATATATCCAAAATTATTGATTGCAAAATTCTGGATAGAACCAATCTTATTCTGGATATTTTTGCACAAAGAGCAGAGACATCTTATGCAAGAACCCAAGTAGAATTAGCACAATGCATCTATTTACTACCTCGATTGTCCGGTTTATGGACACACTTAGAACGGCAAAAAGGGGGTATTGGAATGCGTGGTCCTGGAGAAACAGAAATTGAAACCGACAGGCGTATTGTTCGTGACCGCATTTCGTTATTGAAAGAAAAAATAAAGACTATTGACAAACAAATGGGAGTGCAACGCAGCAATCGCGGGGCAATGGTTCGTGTCGCTTTGGTAGGTTATACCAATGTGGGAAAATCAACCTTGATGAATGCTGTGGGAAAAAGTGATGTTTTTGTAGAAAACAAACTCTTTGCAACCTTAGACACCACTGTTCGAAAAGTGGTCATCAAAAACCTGCCATTCCTGCTTTCGGATACCGTTGGATTTATTCGAAAATTGCCTACACAACTGATAGATTCATTCAAAAGCACCTTGGATGAAGTTCGAGAAGCCGATTTGTTATTGCATATTGTTGATATTTCGCATCCTGATTTTGAAGAACACATTAGTTCCGTAAATCAAACTTTATCGGATATCAAAGCCAATGACAAACCAATTATTATGATTTTCAATAAAATTGATGCCTACCAGCACCTAACTATTGATGAAGATGATTTAATGACCGAAAAAACAACGCGCCATTATACACTAGACGAATGGAAAGCGACTTGGATGAGCCGTGTTGGAGAACAAAATGCATTATTTATTTCGGCCACCCAAAAAGAAAATTTCGAAGAATTTAGAGAACGTGTTTATGAAGCTGTTCGGAAAATTCACATCACTCGCTTTCCCTACAACAAGTTTTTATATCCAGACTATAAAGATGCGATTGAAAAAGAAGATAAAGAAGAATAAAAAAAAGACCTTTTGAAACTACAAAAGGTCTTTTTTTATGTGTTTAATGGTTTTAAAATCCAAAATTAACTCCTAAACCAAATACTTCTCTCGTTTGAAATCCTTGAAAAGCATTATCATCATAAATAGCTTGGAAAGATAAGTTGGCAGACAAGAATTTATTGATTTTCATGACAATTGCTAATGAGTAATCCATGTCCACATTTTGTGGATCTTCTAAGTAATTGGAATATAAATTTAGAGTGTTTTCGGCAGAAACATTAGTCATTACGTTGAATTTATAATAGGCTGAAGCGTAAAATCCTAATTCATAACGCATCCCTTTATTGGCATTTACTCCAAAATAGCTTCCATCTACATAGCCAATTCCAGAGGTATAATCTTTGTTAACAAAAGTAATTTTTGAAGTTAATGGCGCAAAATTTAATTTGAAATTATCGTCTTTTTTCCAATAAACTCCGGGTCCAAAAGTCAAATAACCTGGTGAAAGAAAATCGGTGTTTTCTGTTCTGATTTCGGCACCATTTATATCTTTTCCATAAAGATAGCCTTTAGTAAACTGTGTTCTAAAATTAAGAAATAGCGAATAGTACCAATTTCCAAAAGCTTTTTTACCTAAAATAGAGTTTAATTCGAATCGGTCATCCGTTTTTTTCTCAAAATCGGTGTTTTTCGTTTGAAGTAAACCATAAGAAGCGAGAACTTTATTATCCCAAGTTAAATCTCCTTTTTTATAATTAAAATCATAATTAATTCCTAAGTTTCCGGACAGGTTGTTTTCTCCACCCGCTATCCAATTATTGAAGTTAGATTGATTAAAAAGAAAAGTAACTGTTCCCTTTTTTTTCCATCCAACATGGGTTGTATCGGCTAATAATTTGACTGCTTTTTCTGTATTTTGTATCAGTTCTTTCTCCGAACTTTGTGCCTGAGCAAATGTAGCGGTTGCTAAGCCTATAACGACCAATAGAATTTTTTTCATTTTCACTGTTTTTAATTGCAAACAAATATAGCAAAAACCTTGAAATTGTTAAAATTCTCTTAATCAAACAAAAGCCTAACCGTATAAGTTACTAAAATTGCCGCAGATTCGCAGATTTTATCTTTCTATCATAATTTAAATGATTTTAGAAAGAGTCGTTTTGATAGTAAAATGCTGTATTTACCTTAAATAAACCAACTTACTTTTTGGGTGCTTTATATAAGGGAACGGCAGAACAAGCTTCGCCATACATAATGCTTCTGGCAAAAGGTTGCAAGTATTGTGCGGCTACTATGTAAGCACGCGCCGGCACTGGTTTTTTGGAACAGCCTTTGATAATAACTGGTTTGTTTTTGTACACAGAATAATCAATTTTAGACAGTAACTCTTCGTAAAGTGATGCCTCTAAATCTTCGCTATGTCCATTAATGATTTTTTTAGCAAAAGGCGCTAGTTGGATGGCTACCAATATCGAAGCCCAAGCCGGAATAATTGCATCTGTATCACAAGAAACACTTACGTATTGGTCTTGATATTGTGCCCAATCGTGGTTTTTTAATTTTTCTCTAAAATCAATTTCTTTTAAAACAAAACCGTCTATAAGCCATTGTGAAATATCGATTTTAGCTCTAATTCCTTCTGGATAATAGTCTTCTAGATCGAAAACTTCGAGAACGCTATTGGCTACTTTATTGATTATTTCTTCCATTTTGAAAAGTTTAAAGGTTTAAAGTTTAAAGTTGCTCAACCTTAAACTTTAAACCTTGAACAAGTTTTACAACATTCCCAATTCTAATTTTGCTTCCTCGCTCATTAAATCTTTACTCCAAGGTGGATCAAAAGTAATCTCTACATCTGCATCTTTAACCTGTTCAATTGATTTTACTTTTTCCTCTACTTCTCTAGGCAAGCTTTCTGCAACAGGACAGTTTGGAGAGGTCAAAGTCATTAGAATTTTTACTTCATAATCCGTGTTGACCATAACGTCATAAATCAATCCCAATTCGTAAATGTCTACAGGAATCTCTGGATCGTAAATAGTTTTTAGTTTTTGCACGATAGCTTCTCCTAATGCTTCGGTGTTTATTTCTTCTGTCATAATTTTAGTTTTAAACCACTATAGAAAATGGCCTTTTGTTTTTATTTTTGAACCATATAAGGTATATAAGATCATTTAAGTTTTATATCTAATTTGCAATTCATTTATTACAAAATACTGAAAAGCATACCTTAACACAATTAAATTATAAAATTAATCATCGAGCCTTCTATATAACTCGTTTACGTATGTTTTTTGACCTTCGTTAAATATATGTTTAACATTGAAATTTATAATTAAGCCAATAGGCACTTTCAAAAGTTTCATATAAGTAATTAATTGAGCCTCATGAATAGGCAATACTTTTTCTACTGCTTTCAACTCTACTACAAGACTTTCTTCAACAAATAGATCAAATCTTAAATCTGATTCAAATATAACGTCTTTATAATTTATTTGTACAACCTTTTCCGATTGAAAATTAAGTCCTTTTAAACTAAGTTCTTTTACTAGGCATTTGTGATAAACACTTTCTAAGAGACCTGGCCCTAAATGTTTGTGTACTTCAATAGCACAACCATTTATTTGATAAACTAAATTTTTCAGATATGTTCTTGTAATCATATTTTTGATATATAAATATATCCAAATATATATAAAAATTAAGTTAAATCTTACTTTAATTTAAAATTAACTTATATTTTCTTTAAGAACTTATATGGTTAAAAAATTATTTTAAAATCTTGATTCAAATCAGTTTTTTGTATTGAATGCCAAAGCATACATTTTAATATTTTTAATCATCGAAACCAAACCGTTCGCACGAGTTGGAGACAAATGTTCTTTTAATCCAATTTCATCAATGAAATTCATATCAGCATCCAGAATGTCTGAAGCTTTTTGATTGGAGAACGCACGAATCAAGATTGCAATAATTCCTTTGGTCAAAATGGCATCGCTATCAGCGGTAAAAACAATTTTATCCTCATTTTGTTGGCCTTGCAACCACACTTTCGATTGACAACCTTTGATTAGATTTTCTTCGATTTTTGCTTCTTCTTTAATCAAAGGAAGATTTTTTCCTAAATCGATAATGTATTCGTAACGCTGCATCCAGTCGTCAAACATCGAAAACTCATCAATAATCTCGTTTTGTATTTCTTTTATCGTCATTTTATTTTTCGGTAAAGGAGACTAATTTAGTTACTATTTTTTTGATTGCTGCGGGCGGAAAACCATGATCAAATCCTTTTGTTTGATAGGTTTTTCCTTTGTAGGTAATTTTCAAATTGGCAATTGCCGCTCCGTCATAAAACCGTTTCTCTGTTGGAGCTTTCAAACTGGGAATTGCTTCTAAATTTAGCTTTTCAAATGCTGCTGACAAAACGTTCCAATCTTCCTCCGATAATTGGATTGCAACAGGCTTTTCATCTCTAGTTTTCGACACAAAAACCATTTTATTTTCTACCAAAATTTTCTGATAAACGCCCCTTGATTGAGCCTCGTACTCCAATACAGCTGTATTCATATCCGTGTTTTTTTGACAGGCACAACTACTTACAATAAAGATACTTAAGAATAATACAATTGCAATTTTCATACTTAGTTAAGTTTAAGACAACATCATTTGGGCTTTTTTTACGGCTTCGACCATGCTATCAATTTCTTCTTTGGTGTTATAAAAGGCAAACGAAGCGCGAATGGTTCCAGGTATACAAAAGAAATTCATAATTGGTTGCGCACAATGATGGCCTGTTCGCACCGCTATTCCTAGTTTGTCAATTATAGTGCCAATATCATACGGATGAATACCCTCAATATTAAATGAAATAACCGAAGTTTTTGCTTTGGCCGTACCAAAAATTTTCAACCCTTCAATTTCTAATAATCGTTTTGTTCCATATTCTAAAAGCGCCAATTCCTGTTGTTGAATGTTTTCAAAACCAATTTCATTCATATAATCAACAGCCGTTCCTAGTACTATTCCTCCAGCAATATTTGGGGTTCCTGCTTCAAATTTATGAGGCAAATCAGCATAGGTTGTTTTCTCAAAAGTCACTTCCTTGATCATTTCACCTCCACCTTGATAGGGCGGTAATCTATGCAACCAAGCTTCTTTTCCATATAAAATTCCTGTTCCTGTTGGTCCACACATTTTATGTCCTGAAAAAGCATAAAAATCACAGTCTAATTCCTGAACATTCGGTCTCAAATGCGGTACAGCTTGAGCACCATCAATAAAAACTGCTGCACCAAATTCATGCGCTTTATCAATCATGTATTTAATTGGGTTGATGGTTCCCAAAGCGTTCGAAATATGATTTACAGTAACAATTTTAGTTTTATCTGAAAGTAATTTGTCATATTCAGACATTATCAATTCGCCGTGTTCATTCATTGGAATTACGCGTAAAATTGCGCCAGTTCTCTCACACAACATTTGCCAAGGCACAATATTACTATGATGTTCTAATGCCGAAACCAAAACTTCATCAGCTGGTTTTAAAATCGAAGCAAATCCGTTAGCTACCAGATTGACACCATGCGTTGTTCCTGAAGTAAAAAGCACTTCATGAGCAAATTTTGCATGGATATGATTTTGGATTTTAGCTCTGGAAATTTCATAAGCATCTGTTGCCAATTGGCTCAAAGTATGTACACCGCGGTGAATATTGGCATTGATTTCCTGATAATATTTTGAAATGGCATCAATCACAACTTGTGGTTTTTGAGATGTGGCTCCATTATCAAAATAAACCAATGGTTTTCCGTTTACTTTTTGGGAAAGTATCGGAAAATCGGCTCTAACTTTATTTATATCTACCATTTTATCTGCTTTATATATTGTTTTTTATAGGTCCGATACAAACCAAATATCAAACAATCATCAAGAAAACCCTATTAATTATTGGCTTTCTTTATTTAGAATTTTTCTAAATACAAAAGTAATAAAAACTAAATTGGTTTAGCTAAAAATTCACGAATTTACTTCTATTAATTTTGAAGTTATTTCGGTACAAAATTCGAAAATTGGTTGCTAAAAAATAATTATATTGCATTGTTTTACAATCCCCTTTTATGAAAAAAATCTTCCGATTACTTAGCATTGCTTTATTCCTATTCCTGATTTATTTTGGATACAGCACGTACCCAAAACTGGATTTGATTTCTGGTTTTTCTTCTAAAAGTATGGCTTCTGGACATTTCATTGATAATCGTACACAAGAAACGATAGAAAAAGGAGACAATGACATTAATATGATTACATTGGCCACCAACAAAATTGATGAAAATCAAAAGTGTGCAACTGCAACTGTTTATGGTTTGAAAGAACGAAAAGCGATTTACCGAGAAGGTTTGGGCGTAACTTTAATCAATGATGATTTTGATCTTTCGAAACCGTATTTGGTACCCAAAAGAAATAAACTAAATAACAATTTGCCTTTTCCGTATGGCAATAACGAACCAAAAGACACGGTTTTTGCTACTATTGATTATGCCAAATTAAATGCAACTGTAGCCAATGCATTTGATAAAAAGGGAGCGGTAAAAAAAAGAACTCGTTCCATTTTAGTCATTTATAAAAACAAAATTATTGCCGAAAAATACGATACTGGTTTTACAAAAAACAGTAAAATATTGGGTTGGTCCATGACAAAAAGTATTACTAGCGCTTTATTTGGAGTTCTGGACAAACAAGGGAAATTTGACATTTATAAACCCGCACCAATTCCAGAATGGGCAAATGACGAGCGCAAAATCATCACCACAAATGATTTACTTCACATGAATTCCGGCTTGGAATGGGAAGAGCAATACGATAAAATTTGCGATGCAACCCAAATGCTTTTTCAAGCTGAAGATATGACACGTGTCCAACTAGAAAAACCAGCGGTCTATAAACCCAATACCCATTGGAATTATTCATCAGGAACAACCAATTTACTTTCTGGTATTTTGCGGAAGCAGTTCAAAACTCAGCAGGAATATTTAGATTTTTGGTATGCTGCTTTTATTGATAAAATGGGTATGAATTCCATGTTAGTAGAAACGGACATGAAAGGCCATTTTGTAGGTTCGTCTTATGGTTGGGCTACTACGCGTGATTGGGCCAAATTTGGTTTATTATACCTTCACAAAGGCAATTGGAATGGCGAGCAAATCCTGAACGAAAGCTGGGTGAAATATACTGCAACACCAACCAACACTTCAAATGGGCAATATGGCGCGCAATTTTGGCTCAATGCAGGCAGAAAATTTCCTGATGTTCCTAAAGATATGTTTTATTGTAGTGGCTACCAAGGACAGATGATAGCGGTTTTTCCGTCACATGATTTAGTGATTGTCCGATTGGGTTTGAAAGAAGACCCCGAATTTGATTTTAACGGGTTGTTGAGTGGTATTGTAGAGAGTTTGAATAAATAATTTTTATGATAAAGAATAAAGTTTTACAATCCGTTTTAATGATAATTGGAGGTTGGTTTTTAATAGGTTTAGGTTATTCTACGAATCTAGGCTACTCAATAATAAATACATTTTGTTATTTGGGAGGTCTTGTATTGTTTTTTATAGGAATTATAATGTTTATTATTGCAGTAAGAGACTAAAAAAATAACCCCAAAGGGCGCAAAGTTATATTAACTCTGCGCCCTTTGTGTATAACTTTGTGCCCATTGCGGTTAAAAACTACAAATCAAATCCGATTTTAACCCCTAATTTATTGGCAATAATAGTGGTGATTCGTTTTTTGAGTTCTGGTATTTTAATGTTTTCAATAACGGCATTTGAAAAGGCGTACATCAATAAAGCTTTGGCTTCTTTTTTAGGAATTCCACGTGCTTGCATATAAAACATAGCGGTTTCGTCTAATTGCCCAACCGTACATCCGTGAGAACATTTTACATCGTCTGCAAAAATTTCCAATTGTGGTTTGGCATTGATAGTAGCTTTATCACTCAACAAAATATTATTGCTTTTTTGGAAAGCATTTGTTTTTTGAGCTTCTTTTTCTACATAGACTTTTCCGTTAAAAACACCTGTGGAACGATCTGAAAAAATGCCTTTATAATCTTGAAAACTTTCGCAATTTGGTGTAGCGTGATGCACTAGCGTATAATGATCTACGTGTTGTTTTCCTCCAATGATTGTGATTCCGTTTAGCGTACTCGTCAATCGTTCTCCAAAATGATAAAAATTCAAGTTGTTTCTGGTCAAATTTCCTCCAAAAGAGAAGGTTTGAACCGCTACATGACTTTCTTGTTTTTGAGAAACGTAAGTATTATCGATTAAATTGGCTTCAAGACTGTCGTTTTGAATTTTGTAATAATCAACTATAGCGCGTTTTTGTGCAAAAATCTCGGTAACGGAATTCGTTAATACTGGATTTTCGTTTAAACTTTGGTGGCGTTCGATAATTTGAACATGCGAATTCTCGCCTACAATCACCAAGTTTCTGGGTTGTACCAAAAGTGCCGCTTCATTTCCTGTTGAGAAATACATGATTTCGATGGGTTTGTCAGCTACTTTGCTTTTTGGTATGTTGATGTAGGCTCCTTCATTGGCGAAAGCCGTATTCAAAGAAGTCAAGGTTTCGTCTTTGCTGGCAATTTGGTTAAAATACGTATCTATAACCATCTTGTATTTTGGTTTTGTCAATGCGGATGACATCAGACAAACATCAATTCCATCATGTGTTGTTGACGATAAATGCGAACTGAAAACGCCGTCAATAAACACCACTTTATATGTGTCTATTTCATGTAAAAAGTACTTTTTTACTTGGTTAAATTCAATGGCATTTTCTTGCTTTGGAAAAACGGTAAAGTCATTTTTTAAGATGGCGTTTAGCGAAGTATATTTCCAAGCTTCGTCTTTTTTGGTTGGAAACCCTTTATTTTCAAAGTTTTTTATAGCTGAAGTTCTCACATCATGAAGTTCGGAATGAACATCGATACGCTCTTCGAAAGCCATAAAAGACGACAGTAATTTTTCTTTTAATTCCATTTTTATATTGTTTAAAGTTTAAGGTTTAAAAGTTTAAAGTCATCTCGAGGCAACTTTAAACTTTAAACTTCAAACAAAATTTTATGCTTCTTGTTCTTGTTTAATCCAATCGTATCCTTTTTCTTCGAGCTCATAGGCTAATTCTTTACCACCGGATTTAACAATTTTACCGTTGTATAATACATGAACAAAGTCAGGAACGATATAGTCTAATAAACGTTGGTAATGTGTGATTACAACGATGGCATTTTTGTCGCTTTTTAGTTTATTAACGCCATTTGCTACAATACGCAAGGCATCAATATCTAAGCCAGAATCGGTTTCGTCCAAAATTGCAATTTTTGGTTCTAGCATTGCCATTTGAAAAATTTCATTTCGTTTTTTCTCACCACCAGAAAAGCCTTCGTTTAGCGAACGAGACAAAAATTTGCGGTCAATTTCTAACAATTCTGATTTTTCACGAATAACTTTTAGCATTTGATTGGCTGGCATTTCTTCTAAACCGTTTGCTTTACGGGTTTCGTTGATTGCAGTTCTCATGAAGTTTGTTACGGAAACTCCTGGAATTTCTACAGGATATTGAAACGACAGAAAAACACCTTTATGTGCTCTTTCTTCGGGTGCTAATTCAGAAAGGTCTTCTCCGTCTAAAGAGATTTCGCCATCCGTTACTTCGTAGTTTTCATTTCCTGCAATGATGGAAGCAAGAGTACTTTTTCCAGCACCGTTTGGTCCCATTATAGCGTGAACTTCTCCCGCTTTTACTTCAAGGTTGATTCCTTTTAATATTTCTTTGTCGCCTATTGAGGCGTGTAAGTTTTTTATACTAAGCATTGGTTTCTTTGTTTATTCGTAATGACCTTTTAATGATAAAATGTCTAATATTTCAATAGTGTTTTCTTCTGTAACTTTATATATAATGCGATGTTCTTGATTTATTCTTCTTGACCAACGACCGGTCAAATGATGTTTTAAAGGCTCTGGTTTTCCAATTCCTTCAAAAGGATGAAGTTGAATATCTTCAATTAAAGAAGTAATTTTATTCAGTACGTTTTTATTCCCAGACTTAATCCAAAAATCTAAATCTTTTCTTGCCTTGGGAGTAAATACTATTTGCATAATGCGCGTATTTCTTCCATTGTCATTTTTATTCCTCTTCCTTCTAGAATGTCTTTTTCCGCCTCCAAAATTTCTTTTACAAATTCTGGATTGTACGGTTTGTCTTCTTTTTCAATTTCAAAACCCAAAGATTTTGCCAAAGATTTCAATAATGGTAAATCTTTTTTCTTAACGTTTTTTAAAATGAGTTCCATAACAATCGTAATTTAATGTTGGTTCTTCAAATTTACAAAAATTATCCTACTGAGCCTTCTAACGAAATCTCCAATAACTTCTGTGCTTCTACTGCAAATTCCATTGGTAATTTATTCAAAACCTCTTTACTGAAACCGTTTACGATTAGCGCAATGGCTTTTTCAGTTGGGATTCCACGTTGGTTACAATAGAAAACTTGGTCTTCGCCAATTTTACTTGTCGTAGCCTCATGTTCAATTTTTGCTGATGGATTTTTACTTTCGATATAAGGAAAAGTATGTGCACCACAATTATTACCCATTAACAACGAATCACATTGCGAAAAATTTCTGGCATTATCCGCTCTAGCGCTAATTTGCACTAAACCACGGTAACTGTTTTGTGATTTTCCTGCTGAAATTCCTTTAGAAATAATCGTCGATTTAGTGTTTTTGCCTAGATGGACCATTTTAGTTCCTGTGTCCGCTTGTTGAAAATTATTGGTTACAGCAATCGAATAAAATTCTCCTACTGAATTGTCTCCTTTTAAAACAACAGAAGGATATTTCCAAGTTACTGCGGAACCTGTTTCAACTTGTGTCCAAGATATTTTTGCGTTTTTCTCGCAGATTCCTCTTTTAGTTACAAAATTAAAAACGCCACCTTTACCTTCTTTGTTTCCTGGATACCAGTTTTGAACCGTAGAATATTTGATTTCGGCATCGTCCAAAGCAATTAATTCTACTACTGCGGCATGCAATTGATTTTCGTCACGAGATGGAGCAGTACAGCCTTCTAAGTAAGAAACATAACTTCCTTCATCAGCAATCAATAATGTTCTTTCGAATTGTCCCGTTCCAGCTTGATTGATTCTAAAATAAGTAGAAAGTTCCATTGGGCAACGAACACCTTTTGGAATATAACAAAAAGAACCGTCTGAAAAAACAGCCGAATTTAGCGCTGCATAAAAATTGTCTTTTTGTGGTACAACAGTTCCTAAATATTTGCGTACTAATTCTGGATGTTCTTTGATAGCTTCAGAAATACTCATGAAGATAATTCCTTTTTCGCCTAATGTTTTCTTGAAAGTAGTTGCTACCGAAACAGAATCAACCACGATGTCCATGGCCACATTATTCATCATTTTTTGTTCATCGACTGAGATGCCCAACTTTTTGTACATTTCTAAAAGTTCAGGATCGACATCATCCAATGTTTTATTGGGGTCTACTGCTTTTGGAGCTGAATAATACGAAATAGCTTGAAAATCAGGTTTGGTATAATGCACATTTGCCCATTCCGGCTCTGTCATTTGCTCCCAAGCTCTAAAAGCCTCAAGACGCCAATCGGTCATCCATTGTGGTTCTTCTTTTTTATGGGAAATAGCACGAACAATAGCTTCATTTAAACCAATTGGAAACGTTTCCGATTCTAATTCTGTATAAAATCCGTATTCGTATTCTTTATTTTCTAATTCGATTTTTAAATCGTCTTCGGTATATTTTGACATTTTTTAAGTCTTAAATTTTAAAAGTCTGAAGTCTAAAAATCGCTGTAAGTCTTTCGACAATAGGACTTTCAACTTTTTGACTAAAGTGAGAATGATTCCCCGCAACCACAAGTTCTACTTGCATTTGGATTATTAAAAACAAATCCTTTTCCGTTTAGTCCGCCAGAAAACTCTAAAATTGTTCCTGCCAAATACAAAAAAGATTTTTTTTCTACAGCAATTGTTATCTCATTATCCATGAAGATTTTATCATCCTCACCCTTTGTTTTATCGAACTTTAAATCATAAGACAAGCCCGAACATCCGCCACTTTTTACGCCTACTCTTACATAGTCGACAGCAGCATCAAAACCATCATCTTTCATCAAATCGATGATTTTCTTTTTGGCAGTATCTGAAACCTTTATCATTGTTATATTGATTTTGTCTAAATTAACTGCAAATATAGTGTATAAAAACCTTTTTACCATAGTCGATAACATTTTTATAACCAATGTTAAAATAGAAAAAACTTATTTAACACTAGTAAAAGCCTTGAATTTACTAACTTTGTTTGAAACTTTTTAATCAAAAAAATGAAATTATATCCAATCGAAACCGGTAATTTTAAACTCGATGGCGGTGCTATGTTTGGTGTTGTTCCTAAAACCATTTGGAATAAAACCAATCCTGCTGATGAAAACAATTTGATTGACATTGCCGCTCGTTGCTTATTAATTGAAGAACACAACCGACTGATTTTGATTGATACAGGAATGGGCAACAAGCAATCCGAGAAGTTTTTTGGGTACTATTCACTTTGGGGCACGCATTCTATGGATAAATCATTAGCTCAATATGGCTTTCATCGCGATGATATTACTGATGTTTTTATGACGCATTTGCATTTTGACCATTGTGGTGGAAGTATCCAATGGAACAAAGACAAAACGGGTTACGAACCTGCTTTTAAAAATGCCAAATTCTGGTCTAATGAAAATCACTGGGAATGGGCCACCAAACCGAATGCACGAGAAAAAGCCTCTTTCTTATCCGAAAACATTTTGCCAATGCAAGAAAGTGGACAACTGCATTTTATCAAGCGACCTAAAGGCGATTTTTTGTCTGAATCTGAACTGGGTTTCGGAATTTTCTTTGCCGACGGCCATACCGAAAAACAAATGATTCCACATATCCGATACCAAGATAAAACAATTGTTTTTTGTGCCGATTTATTGGCCACAGCCGGACATGTACCAATTCCTTATGTAATGGGATACGATACAAGACCCTTATTAACCATGCCTGAAAAAGAAAAATTTCTGCTTGCCGCTGCTGAGAATAATCATTATTTATTTCTGGAACATGATGCTCACAATGAAATCATAACGGTCGAAAAAACAGAAAAAGGCGTTCGATTGAAAGAGCGATTTAATGCTGCTACAATACTAAGCTAGTGTTAATCATTTTATTTTTATAACAAAAAAACTTAATTTAGTCGAAAATTTAACTTTTTGAAATGCCGTATATCAAAAAGGAAAAGACCAATGTTTAATTTTTACCCTTGGGATATATCCTGAATTGGTGTCCTATTTTTATTTTATCAAAATATGAAAAAACTCGTTTTAGTATCTTTTATTTCCTTGAATTTTGGAACTCTATTGGCTCAAAGCAACACCTATTGGCAACAGCATGTGGATTACAAAATGGACGTTTCCATGGATGTAAAAAACTATCAGTACAATGGCAAACAAGAATTGGTTTACACCAATAACTCCCCTGATACCTTAAAAAAAGTATTTTATCATTTGTATCCAAATGCCTTTCAACCTGGTAGCGAAATGGATGCCCGAATTCAAAGTATCAAAGATCCAGATGCACGAATGGTCAATAAAATAAAAGTAAATGGAATCGAGAGTAAAGAAAGTAGAATCAAAAGCTTGAAACCAAATGAAATTGGGTATTTGCGCATTTCGAATTTTAAGCAAGAAGGCACTATTGCAACTGCGAAAGAAATTGGCACAGTTCTAGAAATCACTTTGGCTAAACCAATTCTTCCTAATACTAAGACTACTTTTACACTCGATTTTGAAGGTCAAGTTCCGGTTCAAATCCGCCGTTCTGGAAGAAACAATGCTGAAGGTGTTGCATTATCAATGGCGCAATGGTATCCAAAAATAGCGGAATTTGATTTTGAAGGCTGGCATGCTGATCCTTATATTGCCAGAGAATTTCATGGTGTATGGGGAAATTTTGATGTAAATATTACTATTGACAAGGACTATATTTTAGGCGGAAGTGGGTATTTATTAAACAAAAATGATATTGGTTACGGTTACCA
>CANEXR010000034.1 GCA_947443815.1 Flavobacteriaceae bacterium
ATACCTGAATCAAATATATATAAAAAAACTTATAAAAAACAAAGATTTTGGTTTGGACTGGGAGTTGCGTGAAGGATGGCAGTGGAGCTCTTTTATGATTTTCAATTGCTGTGGGTTTTGAACCCGCAGGAATTGAAAATCATAAAAAGCGGGAACGTACAGCCTGACCCGTAGTTTTTACGGAGGGGCACGCCCTAATTATTTTTGTATTTAAACTTTGGATTGGGCTTCGTAAGCTATTCTGCCTGATGTGTTTTGGTGAAGGCAACTGTGTTTTGCAAACGGTACTGATTTCAATCGATACCTAAAATAGTATCGTAGCAATGGAACAAAAATGTTTGAAAGTATTTTGCTAAAATGCAAAAAGCGATACCTTCCGATATCGCTTTTCTGATTTTGTTGTGGTTATAATCGAGTTGCTCGACCTAAAAATTGAGGTTTCTTTATAGCCTTAATTAATGGCTGGACAGTTGCACTCGTATTTGTCGGGTTTACAGAACAAGTTAATTCCTAAGGTAATTTGGTGATAACCGCCTGTATCAAATTTTACATTTCCGGATACTTTTGAGTAGGTGTAGGCAAACATAAAATTATCGAAATTAACGCCTATAATAGGGGTTATGTATTGCAATTTTTGTTTTGAAACGCCACTGCCATTAATGTATTCGGCTCCGTCAAAACTTCTGCGGTAGGACAATCCGCCCCATACGCGACCAAAATCCATTTCTTTATAGGCTTTCATATTAATATCAATTGACTTTTCTTTGGTTTTATCAATTAACTGAAATAGTATTGAGGGCTCCCATAAGATTTTGTTTTTGTCGCCAAAAACATAACCGGCACTCAACAAGTATTTTCTTAAATTATCACTTTCAAATTCGCTATAAATTTCTCTTCTGGTTTCAACAGCTCCTTGAACGGTGGCATGTGCATAAAAATTCAAATAGTTATAGGAAGCTCCAAAATCGATATTGAAATAAGAGTCTTTTTGAATTTGACCAAAAACATAAGGGTCGAAATCGGTAAATTCAGATTCATCCAATTGATTTTGAATCAAACCTGCACTCATACCAAATGACAACTGATTCAAATCAATTTCATCTCTAGAAAACATGATATGATAGGCATAGGTAAGTTTAACTCCTTTCTGGGAATGGTAGCCGTTTTTGTCATTAAAAAGGATAATCCCAGCACCTGATTTTTCGCCAATTCGTCCATTAAAACTTAGGGTTTGCAGTTCGGGTGCATCTGCTTGGTTAAACCATTGTTTACGTCCTGTAAATCTTAGTTTAGCACAATTTGCTGCTCCAGCCATCGACGGATGAATTAAATAATAATTATCAGACAAATAATCTGAATATACTGGAATTCCTTCTTGCGAATAAGAATATAAGCTAAGAAAGAATAGCGCCGCTAAAAATTTAATTTTCATATACATTGATGTCGTTTTATATAAAACAAATGCTAATTTAATAAAAGGATTAAAACAAAAAACAATTATCACTCCAGATAACTAAAATAAAGTTAATTTATTTCATTAAAAACCAAATATAGGTATTCGTAGAAAATAACTTTACTAAATTTGTAAAAAAATACAAATAAACATGACTAAAGTTAGTATTAAAGAAACTCAAAACCCAACTATATTAAAATTTGAATTCCCAGATTTCATCACTCAAAATGAAAGTTTCGAATTTAAAAACATTGACGAAGCCAAAGCATCCCCTTTAGCCCAACAACTTTTTTACCTTCCTTTTGTAAAAACAGTCTATATTTCGGGGAATTTTATTGCTATTGAAAAATTCAGTATCGTTGAATGGAATGATGTAAAAGAAGCCGTAGCGGAGCAAATAGAAGCTTTTGTCGCTAATGGAGGAATCATCATTGCTGAACAAGAAAATAAAACCAAAAAACAACCTATAACCGTTTATGGGGAAACAACACCAAATCCGGCAGCATTAAAATTTGTTGTTAGCCGAATGTTAACAAAAAACGCGGTCGAATTCAAGAATATTGATCAAACTGCATCGTCTCCATTGGCCACAGAATTATTCAAATTTCCTTATGTTAAAGAGGTTTTTATCGACGAAAATTATATCTCAGTAACCAAATATGAAATCAATGATTGGCAAGAAATCACCTTAGAAATAAGAAGTTTCATCAAGGAGTTCATTGAAAACGGCGGAACCGTTTTGGATGAAAATTTCATAGCTACAGCCAGCAAACAAGAAGAAAGTAAAACCAAGGAATTTGATACTCTTGATGTTACCTCGCAACAAATCATCAACATTCTCGAAGAATATGTAAAACCTGCTGTACAAGCGGATGGTGGTAATATTGCATTTGACTCCTATAATGAAACTGACAAAACCGTAAAAGTAATTTTACAAGGTGCTTGTAGTGGCTGTCCATCATCTACATTCACTCTAAAAAGCGGCATCGAAAATATGTTAAAAAGCATGCTAAACGATGAAAGTATCAAAGTAGAGGCTATAAATGCCTAATTATTTTTAGAATAAAATACAGCTAAGCGTTTCGTTTTCGAGGCGCTTTTTTGTTTTATAAAACTATTTTTTGGAGCTAATCTATAAATATAAATATGTCGAATCGCTATTGAGAGATAATTTTAAAAAGACGCATAATATCCCCTATTTTAAAACTCTCCTTAGGCAAAAAACAATTTTTAGTGTCTGCCAAAAACAAAACATACCCAATAGCACTAACTGATTTTCAACAAATTATTACACCATTAATAAGGATACTGAAAAAAATTGTTTATTATTGTATATTAATCAAACTATAAAAACTATGGGATTATCATCATTTTTCAAAGATTTATTTGGCTCTGCCAAAAAAAAGGCCGACGAAATTGCAACTAATGCCGAAATCGCAGTAGAAGAAGCAAAAATAGCCGCTACACCCTATCTTGATAAAGCAGAAACTTTTGCAGAAGCAACATTTGAAAAAGTAAAAGAAACTACTGCTCCAATCATAGAAAAAGCAGAAACTTTTGCTGAAGTGACATTTGAAAAAGTAAAAGAAACTGCGACTCCAATTATTGAAAAAGCGGAGACTATTGCAGAACAAGGAATAGAAAAAGTAAAAGAAACTACTGCTCCAATTATTGAAAAAGCAGAAGAACTTGGTAGAACAGTTATAGAAACAGCTACTGAATATCATGATAAAGCAGAAGTTGCAATAGACAAAATTGTAGAGAGCATGAAAAGTAATGCGACAGATACTGCAGAAAAAACAGCGCCCATAGTCGAAGACCGTCTTGAAACGGAGTCAGCAGAGATTATCAAAAAAACTGAAGAAAGCGCCGATTAAGAAAAAAATTAATTTATATCTTTGCATTTCAATTATAACCTTCTCTTATGGGAAGGTTTTTTATTATAAAAAAAATGACATTAAATCCAGAACAAGTAACCGAATACGCAAACAGTTTTGTCAACGTATTAATCAATTATTCGCCAAAATTAGTTTCGGCATTTATTATCCTATTCGTAGGTATCTATTCCATCCGGTTAATCAATAGAATCATTAAAAGAGTGATGATTAAAAGAGAATTAGACCCTACACTGACAAAATTTTTGGCAGATATCTTAAATTGGGTTTTGAGGGTATTACTATTTGTTACTTTTATTTCAAACCTTGGCATAGAAACGTCTTCGTTTGTGGCTATTTTAGGTGCGATGGGACTTGCTGTTGGTTTATCACTTCAAGGTTCTTTGTCTAATTTTGCGGGGGGAATGCTTATTATATTATTCAAACCATTTAAAGTTGGAGATACGATTGAAGCGCAAGGTGTTATTGGTTCAGTAAGCGAAATACAAATATTTGTAACCAAATTAATCACCGCTAATAATCAAACTATTTTTGTTCCAAATGGTTCATTGTCAAACGGAACTATCATTAATTATTCATTGCAGGGATTTAGAAGAGCCGATTTGACAATCGCAATTTCTTATGACACAGATATCAAAAAAGCAAAAAATATTATTACAGAAGTATTAAAGAATAATCCAAAAGTATTGAAAACTCCTGCTGCGGACGTTTCGGTAAAAAATTTAACGGAAAGTGCTATTCAACTAGCAGTAAGACCTTGGGCTAATAATGAAGATTTTGGAGCTGTTTTTGCTGAAACATTAGAGAATTGTAAATCGGCATTTGATGCTGCTGGTATTGTCATCCAACCTTTTGTAAAAGAATTTTCCAAGAATCAATAACAAACAATCTTTATTTTTTTGAAGTTGTAATCATAAAATCTTTCAGATAATAGGGTTCAAAATAAGCGACATCAACTGTGTCGCTTTTTTTGAACTTTATAAAACTTAAGGCACTCATTTCTTTGGCTGACGGATATTTTATTTCTTCTAAAAAAATGAAATTTTCTTTGGTAAGAACAGCTTGGCATTTTTCGGCACAATCGCCAACAAAATATAGTTTCTCTTGAAAATTTTCAAAAGAATTCTCAGTAATAATTTCTGCTGCTGTAGCGCTTTGATTTTCTAAATTAGGATTGAAAATAGCAGTGTACACTTCCATTCTTCTGGCATCAATCATTGGAATAATTAAGCCCTCTGAAACCTTTACTTGCGAAGCTAATATTTGTAAGGTATCAACAGCTATTAAAGGAATATTCAAGGCATAACATAAACCTTTGGCGGCAGAAACTCCAATGCGCAATCCTGTATAAGAACCAGGCCCTTGACTTACGGCAACAGCTGACAAATCATTGAAGGCAATCCCTGATTCTTGCATAATTTCTTCAATAAAAACATGCAATCGTTCTGCATGAGAATAGCCTTCTTCTGCAATTTCTTTATTTAAAATTACCTTTCCCTCTTTTGCGAGAGCGACAGAACAGTTTTTAGTAGCCGTTTCGATGTTTAAAATATAAGACAAAGAGTTGAAAGTTTAAAAGTTATGTTTCTTTAGAAATCTGAAATTTATGCGACTTATTTTTTGATTTCTTTATCGGTTTTAATTTTCACTTTATCTCCTGAGTTTAATTCCTTTGCCACAGTAGAATAAGGTCCTGTGATAACAACATCTCCTTTTTTGAGACCTGTTAAAACTTCTATATTAGCATCATCTTGAATACCAGTTTTTATAATTCTGATTTTGGCTTTATCTCCTACTTTTATAAATACACATTCAAATTTTTTATCACTTTTAGGAACTGATTTTTGTTCTGCTGGATCAGCAACTTTTATTTCTTTCACAGCTGCAGTATCCGATTTTACAACTACAGAACTTATTGGCACAGACAAAACATTTGCTTTTGTTTTAGTAATAATATCAACTGTTGCAGTCATTCCTGGTCTAAAAGGAGAATAGGTGTCTGGTTTTCCTTCTAATAAATCCATGTAGGATTCCTTAAGGATTCTAACTTTTACTTTAAAATTTGTCACCTGATCTGCTGTCAAAGTTGAACTTGCAGAATTAGAAATACTGGTTACAATTCCTTTAAACTGTTTTTTTAAATAGGCATCCACTTCTACTTTAGCAAGGTCACCGACTTTTATTTTTACAATATCATTTTCATTTACATCCACTTCCACTTCCATGTTATTGAGGTTAGCAACTCTCAAAATCTCAGTCCCAGCCATTTGTTGTGTCCCAAGCACGCGTTCTCCCAATTCCACATTAAGCACTGAAATAGTTCCATCAGCTGGAGCATAAATTACTGTACGTCCTAAATTATCTTTGGCTTCATTAACT
This sequence comes from Flavobacteriaceae bacterium, assembly GCA_947443815.1. Classification (GTDB taxonomy): domain Bacteria; phylum Bacteroidota; class Bacteroidia; order Flavobacteriales; family Flavobacteriaceae; genus Flavobacterium. The sequence goes on from CANEXR010000034.1 coordinate 5,728, forward strand.
GAAGCAGAAGCACTTTGAACATTAAAATATGCGGTTTGTTTATTTGCTTTAGCCACTTCAAAAGAGGCAATAGCTTTATCCCAATCTGATTTGGAAATTATACCTTTATCGAACAACGTTTTATTTCTTTCATAACTGGCTTTAGCTTCTTTGAAAGAGGCGTCAGATTGGTTTAATCCTGCTTTACTTCCTGACAAATTGGCCTCAGATCGATTCAAGCCTGAAGTATACAAATCTGGATTAATTTTAACCAACAAATCGCCTTTTTTTACTACTTGACCTTCTTTTATTGGCAATGAAATAATTTCACCTGAAACCATCGATGCTATTTTTACTTCAATCTCTGGCTGGATTTTCCCTGTCGCCGAAACGGTTTCAACGATAGTTGTTGGATTAACGGTAGCTATTTCTACTTCTTTTCCTTCGTCTTTATTGCCTATTATTCCTGCTTTTGAAAGCCCGACTAGTGTTCCTATAAGTACAATAGCTACGGCTAATAAAATATAAATTGTTTTTTTTGACATGATAATTAGTTTTTGATAATTGGAATTCCAAAATAGAATTCTAATATTTTAATTTTAAAGATGTAATCGTATTTAGTTCTAAGTACTTCAGATTGTGCATTAGTTAGTAAGGTTTGTGATTGGTTAAAATCAAAAGAATTCATTAAACCTACTGCATATTTTTCTTTGGCATAATTATACGCTTCTTGTCTGGCTTCGAGCGCTGTAATTGCTGATTCATTTGCATTTAATGCCCCTTTTGCATCCGTAAACGCAGTGAATACATTTCTTTGCAAATCTAAATCTTGTTGTTCAACTGCAATTTTTGACTTTTCTAAACTTACTTTTGAACGCTCTAGATTATTTCTTGTTGAAAAACCATTGAATATAGGTATGGATAATTGAGCACCAAAAGATTGTCCTTTGTTATTACTAAACTGTGTCCAAAATGGTGGAGCTGGGCTTGTTACGACCAATCCGTTAGATACTGAAACAACATCGGCATAGGAAACTCTGCTATTAAAATTATAAAAACCTTGTAAAGTAGGTTGAAACGCTCCTTTTGCAATAGCGACATTTTTCTCCGCTATTTCTAAGTTTGTTTTAGCTATTTTCAATTCTGTTCTTCCTTCTTTGGCTTTTTCATAAATGGCAGTTGGTGTTTGCCCCATAATATTATTTTCGTCCTTAGCATTTGTGTCATCTATAACATCAAAATCGCTAAATTCTTTTAGTTGTAGCAATTGAGCCAAACTCAATTTTGAAATCAGCAAGGTGTTTTCTGCAGCAATAACGTTTTGTTTATTGGAAGCAACAGTAGCTTTTATATCCAATAAATCTCCACGTGGAATAGACCCTGCTTTAACTAATTCTTCAGAACGTGTGTATTGTTTTTCATTAATAGCCAATTGTTCGTTTTGTACTTTTAAGTTTTCTTTGTTAAAAAGCACTTGCAAAAAGGCATTTGCAACATTTAAAGCTACATCTTCTTGCATTTTCAACAACTTATATTTTGCTGCTACGATAGACAAATTTGCTTTTCTGAGTGTATTTTGATTTTGTAAGCCTTTATAAATATCTACTCCAACATTTGCGCCTGCTGATGTAAATTGGGTAGTTTGATTGCGCAAAAGTCCTGTAGTAATATCCTGATTCAATCCAATATTCCAGGAGTGAGAAGCGTTCGCATTTAATGACGGAAGGAAATTCCCTTTGGCATCTTTTTTATCAATATCGGCCGTTTTAGCATCCAATTCGGTCTGCTTGATTGTGATGTTATTTTGTATGGCATATTTGACGCATTCTTCTAAAGTCCATTTTTTGGATTGTGCCTGAGTAGACAGCCCAAAAAGCAGCATAAAAACGAAACTAATACAACTATTTTTTTTCATAAACTTTGAATGAAAGTGCAGCAAAGGTACTGCACAAATTTAACATTTTTTTTAAAACTAGAATTCTTTTAATTTGTCTTTATGATTTTGGCTCTTCTGTTATTAGGCCTTGATTCCATATTTTTATTTTATCGGAGGCTTTGATTCCGCTTTTTACTTCTACATAAATACCATCACTTACACCAAGAATCAAATCTTTTCTGAGGAATTTTTGGGTTCCTGTCATTATTTCCACATAGGGTTTCTGTGTTTTTTTATCAAACTGAATTAGGGATTCTTTCAATGCAAGTACTTGATCTGCTTTTTCTAAAATAATAGAAGCATTTGCGCTTAAACCTGCTCGTATAAAAGTGTTATCATTATTCGCTAGCGAAGCTTTTATTTCGAATTGAATTGCACCATTTTCTGTTTTTCCTTTTGGAGCAATATATTGTAGAACGGCATCGAATTTTTTATTTTCAATGGCACCAATTGTAATTTCAATAGGTAGTTTTTCTTTTATTTTTCCTACTTCTGATTCGTCTATTTTGCCTACAAATATCATTCGACCAACATCGGCAACACTAGCTATTGTTGTACCTTCGTTAAAGTTATTACTTTCTATCACTTGATTTCCTACTTTTACAGGAACATCTAAAACCATTCCGTTTACAGTAGATCGAATTAGTGTATTGGCGTAATTTCCCAAACCAGATGTTGTTCCGGTTTTAATAATATCAAGACTTTGTTTCGAGGCGGCATAATTTTGTTTTGCCTGTTTGTAAGCTAATTGGGCTGCATCAAAATCATTTGCCGAAATCACTCCTTTATCAAATAATGTCTTTTGTCTTTGATATACTTTTTCTTGGTTATCTAAATTAATTTTAGTCGTTTGCACTTGATTTTGAGAATTACTCAAATTAGAAACATTAGCAACTACCTTAATTTTAGCAATTAAATCGCCCGCTTTTATAGTTTCACCTGCTTTTATATAAACTTCCTCAATAATCCCTGAAATATTAGGTTTGATAAGTACTTCTTCATCTGGAACAATATTTCCAGTAGCGATGGTGTTTTTAATTATTGTTTTTATTTCCGCTTTATCCGTTTGAAAAACAATTGGTGATTCCTGATTTTTAGCATACAAATAATACAAAGCACCAAAGAAAACTAGCGCTATGACAATTAAAACCGTTATGGTTACTCCTTTTTTCATTTTGATTTGTTTAATCGATTATGTTTTTTTTCTAAATTTTCTGTTTTATTTATTCTGTTCTCAAAGCGTCCACGGGCTTTACATTTATTGCAGTTTGCGCAGGAATAAATCCAGCCAACAATCCAGATCCAACCAATATAATTAAAGCAATAAATACTACTGAAAGATCCACACTTGGATTTGCAAACATCATTCCTTCACTTGGCATCGAATCGAGGACCATATTGATAATCCATAATACTCCCGTTGCACAAGCAATACCAAACATCCCTGCAATTATCGTTAAAAAAATAGCTTCCGATAATATTTGTGACCTTATTGCCGCTGGTGTTGCTCCCAAAGCTCTTCGGATTCCAATTTCTTTAGTTCGTTCCTTAACCACAATAAGCATGATATTCGAAATCCCAATTACTCCAGACAATAATACTAAAGTACCAACAAAATAAGCGATGAATTTTAATATTAAAAACAAATCTTGCACTTTGCTAAACTCCTGAAATAAATCAAAATTGCCTACCGCTCTTTCGTCATCAGGGTGAATAGAATGTCGGGATTTTATTAATTTTATAATATCCGCTTTAAGCTTCGTGATAGAGGTATTGTCGTTGGCTGTTATGGCCATCCAACCTACTCTATCACCATAATTAAATGCTTGTTGAAAAGCGGTAAAAGGCACAAAAATATTTTTTTGTTCCGATTCAGAATTTCCATTATTTTGAGATTTAGAGTTATAAACTCCTACAACCATAAAATTAACTCCATTCATTTTTATATAAGTCCCAATAACCTCTTCGGATTTTTCATATAATTCTGAAATAACGCCCTGACCAATAACGGCAACTTTCCTTTTCAAAAGAATGTCTTGCTGATTTACAAAACGTCCTTTGATAATATCCATAGGTTGCTGTTTTATCAGTTCTGGATAATCACCATATATAGTATAAGCTGCTGTTTTAGTTCCTCTAACTACATTATTGGCTCCTTCAAATCCACCTAACTGATTTCTGGGAGACACGTATAATAAATCTGGAAAATTTTGTTTTAAAGCATCTACGTCACTATTTTTAAAATTGTATTCTCGAGTTTTAGGCAATCCTTTATAAGGTTTTGAAGTGGTTTGCGTCCACATAAACATAGTATTAGTAGCAATACCATCAAAGCCTTTTTTGACTCCATTTTCTAAACCATTTCCTGCTGCAAGTAATATTACCAAAATAAATATTCCCCAAAAAACACCAAAAGCCGTTAGAATTGTTCTAAAGGTATTTGCGGTAAGCGCTTCCAAAATTTCGTTCCAATTATCTCTATCAAACATAATTATTCGTCTCTAAGTGCTACAATGGGTTTTATTTTGGCCGCTCTATAGGCTGGAAAAAATCCGGCCAAAGCACCTGCAAAGACTAACAGTATTAAGGTGGTCAAAGCAACGTTAAAATCAACTTCAGGATTCAAAAAATAATCACTTTTTACTTGTGGCCCTACTAATTCCAGCAATAACAAACTGGACAAAAGTCCCATAAATCCTGCTATAGTGGTAATAAAAATAGATTCATGCAATATCATTCCGATAATTGAAAGCGGGGAGGCTCCAAGTGCTTTTCTGATTCCAATTTCTTTAGTTCGTTCTTTAACAATAATCAGCATAATATTACTAACACCAACAACACCCGCAATTATGGTACAGATACCTACCCACCAAAAAAACAAGCGGATATACAAATTCAAATCATAAAATTGTTTGGCATCTTTAACGGAATTATGAACACTGATAGCACTTTCGTCATCAGGAGCCACCACATTTTTGCTTTTAAGTAATTGATCTAGTTCTTTAGAAAATTTGGTTGATTCAGCCAAAGCTTCTTCATAAGTTGCTTTTTTATTTAAAACATAAAATAAATTACTGATTTTGTCAGCACCACCAAACGTCCTTTGTGTCGTTGTCAAAGGCAAATAAACTCTTGTTTCCTCTCTTTCCCCAGCAGGATCTGTAAAAACACCCACTACTTTGAAATTGATATTATTAATAGCAATTTGTTCCCCTAAAGCTTCTTTATCTTTGAATAAATCTTGTTTGATTTTAAGTCCGATTACCGCAACCTTTTCAGTATTAACTAAATCGGTATTATTAATAAATCTTCCTTTGATAATCGTTCCATTCTCGATTGCCATATAATCCGGGTAAACTCCCCTGTATTGATAATTTCCAGATTCTTTACCGTATGAAATTAATCCATTCCAAAAATTATAAGTAGAGGCTTTTTTATCCAATTGATTTCCAAATTTTTGAACCGAAATATCATAATCACTATTTCTAAATTGCACTTGTCTACCTGGATTAAGTCCTTTATACCCTTTAGTTGTAGTCCCCGACCAAACTTCTATAATGCCATCTGCATCTCTTTCAAATTGTTTTGCAATACCATTTTGAAGCCCTTTGCCAACACCTAAAAGAATGACCAAAATAAATATACCTGAAGCCACAGAAATACCCGTGAGAAAAGTTCTCAATTTGTTTTTGGCAATAGCCTCAAAAATTTCCTGCCAGCGTTCTACATTAAACATAAGCTGATGCTCTTACTTGTTCCACTAATTTGTCGTCTATTATTACACCATCCTTCAAAACAACATTTCTTTTGCACATCGCCGCTATATCTGGTTCATGTGTTACTATCAAAATGGTTTTTCCTTCATCATTAATCCCTTGAATCAGCTCCATCACTTCATAGGAAGTCTTAGTGTCCAAAGCTCCAGTAGGCTCGTCGGCCAATAATACTTTTGGATTTGAAGCCATCGCTCTTGCAATTGCAACACGTTGTTTTTGACCCCCAGAAAGCTCATTGGGCAAATGATGCGAATGCGATGCTAAGCCCACTTTTTCTAGAAAATTCATGGCAATTTCGTTACGCTCCTTTCTTTTTATCCCTTGATAATACAAAGGCATCGCCACATTATCTAAGGCACTTTTATAATTAATCAAATTAAAAGATTGAAAAACAAAACCTAAAAATTGGTTTCGGTATTTGGATGCAATGGTTTCATTGAGATTTTTGATTGCTACCTTATCTAAAATATAATCTCCTGAATCTGCTTCATCAAGTATTCCAAGAATGTTTAACAAAGTAGATTTTCCTGAGCCTGATGATCCCATAATAGCTACTAATTCCCCTTCTTTAATATTGAAATTAATTCCTTTTAACACATGTAAATCGGAATTTCCCATTTTATAGGATTTGTGCAAATCTTTAATTTCAATCATAATTAGCTAATTTTAAAACAATAATAATTCTTTGACAAAAGAAATTGTAATAAGAAAATGTTAATACAGTATCGCATTTAAGTGAATAAGACTTTATTTGATTGAAAATGTTACAGTTTAATCTTAAAATATATTTGTTTTACTAATTTTGTCTCCTCTAATTAAAATAAAATGCTAAAACTAATTCCTGTTCTACTTATATTCTTAGTGCTCGTAGTACTTTCTGGATGCTCAACTTCACAGAAAATAAATGCTTTGAAACCAGAACCAGATGATGCAATACCTTTGGTTTATGAAAACACTCCTTCCTTTATAAATTTACCTATTAGTGTAAAATTAAAAGACATTGAAAATCAAACCAATACATTACTTAATGGATTGATATACGAAGACAACACTATCGAAGATGATGATATTGAAATGAAAATTTGGAAATTAGCACCAATAACCATCGAAAATGACCATGAAAGTTCAGGCGAGAAAATAAAAACTATTTTACCTTTAAAAGCAGTTATAAAATACCGAATTGGCACTAAAAAATTAGGCGTAGCATTATACAATACTAAAGAATTCCATTTGAATGGTATAGTCACTTTAATAAGTGATGTTGGTTTAACAAATTGGAAATTAAACACCGTTACGGAACTAAAATCATTAGATTGGAACGAAAGTCCAACCATGGAAGTTTTTGGAAAAAATATGCCTGTAACCTATCTAATTAACCCTGCTGTAAAGCTTTTTAAATCGAAAATAGAAAAAAAGATTGATGAATCCATCTCAAAATCAATGGATTTTAAACCGAATGTATTAGCAGCGTTAGAACAAATTTGTACTCCTTTCGAGATGAGCGAGACTTATGAAAGCTGGCTTCGAATTGCTCCTTTAGAAATTTATTCCACAAATGCAAAACTAAAAAATGATGTTTTCATGTTAGAAATGGGAATGAAATGCAATATGGAAACATTAATTGGAAAAAGACCAGAATCCAAATTCAATGCAAATAAAATTATTCTGAAGCCAGTTACAAAAATTCCACAACAAATTACAGCAAATATTGCTGCTATTTCAACCTATCAAGAGGCTTCAAAAATCATGACTAAGAATTTTGTCGGGCAAGAATTTGGTTCAGGAAGTAAAAAAATAAAAGTCCAAAATGTCAATATTTGGCACAAGGATGGAAAAATGATTATTGCTTTGGATGTGCTTGGATCAGTAAATGGAACTATTTACTTATCTGGTTTCCCCCAATATAATGAGCAAACAAAAGAAATATTTTTTGACAAATTAGATTATGCCTTAGATACAAAAAACAAATTAATGAGGACTGCCAATTGGCTTGCGCAAGGATTTGTCTTAAGAAAAATTCAAGAAAATTGTCGCTATTCTATAAAACCAAATTTAGATGAAGGCAAACAAAGCATGCTAACTTATTTAAAAAATTACTCTCCTATGCCCGGTGTTTTTGTAAATGGAAAAATGGAAGACATCCTATTTCAAAAGATACAACTCACCAATCAAGCTATAATTGCTTTTATAAAAGTAAATGGTACCGTAAATGTTTCTGTTGACGGATTAAAATAAAATTAAAGAATAGTAATATAAGCTTACGATTTTTTCTTTTTCATTCTATAAATATAATACCCTAAAGCTCCCACTAGAATATACGGGATTGCCATAAGGTATACAATTCCATCATTTACAGCCGCCGCCTTATCATGATTCCCCTCACTGTTTAATGCGGCTCTGCACATTGCGCATTGTGCATAAGAAGGTATTTGAAGCAATAAAAAACAAATTATAACAAATGTTTTACCGAAAAATTTATTAATAAACATAATATGGAGAAATCATTAGATAAACAATTACACCTGTAACTGCAACATACAACCAAATTGGAAAAGTAATCTTAGCTAACTTTTTATGTTTGTCAAATTTATCGGCCAAGGCTCTAACATAAGTAATCAAAACTAGAGGAATGATGACTATCGAAAGAATAATATGAGTAATTAAAATTAACAAATAGACCATTCTTAATGATCCAACATTTAATTTTTCCGCACTATCCAAAACTTGATTGTGGTTTATATCTCCAAAAACTGCAGACACAGAAGTCATGTGATAGGCCACATACATTACCAAAAAAGCAACCGATAAAGCAATTGCTGTAGTCATTAACCGTTCGTGTAGTTTACGATTACCGTTTTTTATAGCAACAACAGCCGTTATTAAAACAAAAGCTGTAATTCCATTTGTAGTAGCATATATAGGCGGTAAAAAAGAAAGTGGCGCAACATTATATCCTAAATCTTTTAATTTCACCCCAAAAAGTATAGCCACTACAATAGGTATCAAAATAGATACTACAATTATAAAAGTATTGAATTTTTGATCTATAGAATTTTCTTTCTTCATTATTCGTTTAATAAAATATTAATATCTTGTTGAATATTTCGTACTCCTTTTTTATCCAAACCGTCATAATATAAAATTGGGTTTCCAAAGTCATCATATCTACAACGAATATCCCCATTTTTATCAATCAAAGCAAACAATCCAGAATGTTCAAAACCACCATTAACTTTACTGTTTTCGCCAGCATAAAGATTGAATCCTTTATTAGCAAGGTTATAAATATAAGCCTTATCACCAGTTAAAAAATTCCAATTAGAAGACTTTACACCTAATAATTTTGCATGTTCTTTTAAAATTTTTGGACTATCATGCACTGGATCGATACTTATAGAAACAATTCCAAAATTAGGATTGCCAAAAAATTCTTTTTCAATAGACAACATACTGGCATTCATTTTAGGACAAATTGAAGGACAAGTTGTAAAGAAAAATTCTAAAACATATACTTTCCCTTTATAGGATTCATTAGTAATCGTTTTATTATCTTGATTAAGTAATTCAAATTTCGGTGCTGGACCAATTTTTTTTAAATTACCTACACTATGCGTATCGGGAGTTACTTTATCTAGACGGTCCGCTTTTACAACATCGTTGTTTTTAATTCTCTCGACTATTTTAGGAATTGCATATATTCCAAATATCAAAATAACGAATGAAATTCCAATGTAAGATTTATTTTTTAGCATAATTTTAAAAAATTAGATTTGTCTA
>CANEXR010000035.1 GCA_947443815.1 Flavobacteriaceae bacterium
CGGCTTCCCAAAACCAATTTGCTCTAGTTTTTGCAGTTGCGTTTCCGCATCACCTACAATAAGGTAAATCATCTTATCAGTATTCAAATACTTGTCCGATAGCGTTTTTATATCCTCAAGACTTATATTTTTAACCTTGTTTTCCTGTTGTTTTGCATAATCATCAGCATAGTTATAGGTACTAATATTGTATAGCATATCTAGTTTAGCCGCCAAAGTTTCAAAAGCTCTAGCATTACTTTTTACAAGAAAACTTTTGGTGACTTCAAGATCATTTTCATTGAAGTTTTTTCCGTATTGCGCCACAATTTTTTTGATCAAACTAACCGATTCAAAGCTAACATTTGAACGAACACCACTAGCAATAACAAAAGGTCCTTTGTTAGTTGTACCTTCAAACGAAGAACGAATGCCATACGTATATCCTTTACTTTCCCTCAATTCCTGTGTTAATTGGGAGGCAAAACCACCACCGCCTAATCGATAATTCATGATGGCCGCAGGGTAAAAATCAGCATCAGTAGCCGCAAGTGCAGGATAGCCAATCCGAATCACAGACTGTTTTGCACCTGGAACATCATAAAAATAAATTTTTGACGAAACGATAGGGTTGCTAATTGCTATACTTGGAATAAAAACATTTTTCGACTTCCAGTTCTTATTCAAATGGGCTAATGATTTTGTTGCTTCGGTTTCCGAAATAGCTCCTACAATTTGAAAATCAGTTACTGAAGGAGCACAGTTTGAAACATAATAATTTTTCAAATCAGCAATTGTAATACTGTTTACTGAGTTTTCGGTTCCCATATTGTTATTCGATAAAATCGATTCTTTTCCGCGTATTAATTTTCGGAATTCATTTCTTGCTATTGTATTTGGATCTGCTTTTTGTTGCAAAATTTGGCTTAAAGTACTTTGTTTTATCAAATCAAATTCTTTTGTATCCCAGCGTGGTTCCAATAGTATTTCCGTAATTAATTGGATGGTTTTGTCGAAGTTTTTTGCCAAAGTATTTCCTGTAATAAAAAGCGCTTCGTCTGTTGCAGTAGCATTAATTGTTGCGCCAAGACTTTCAATAGCATTTTCTAATTGTTCCGGTGTTTTATTTTTAGTACCTTTAGTTAATAACTCAGCGAGCATATTTGAAACACCTATTTTATCCGTTTTTTCAAGTAACATACCACCTTTAATTTGCAATTTAAATTGCACAAGTGGCACTTCATGATTTTCTATTCCCAAAACACTAATACCCGATGATAGTTTCTTTTTCCAGACCAATGGTAATTTTACATCAGGACTTTCTCCATATTCTGGTTCTTTACTTCGGTCAAATTTAGAAGGTGTTTTTTCATAAGTAGCCGCAATGCTGGCATCAAAAGAATCTTCTTTACCTTCCACTATTTTTTCTTCAATAACAGTTGCTGGAATGGAACCTTTCAAGACCAAATTGGCTTCTCCTTTTGGAACAAAACTTGTAGCCACAAAATGTTGTCCTTTGATGTATTTTTGATACACTCTCATTACATCCTCTTTAGTTACTGCGAGAATGTTTTTGACATCCTGATTGATGTAATCGGGTGTTCCTGCAAAAATCTCATATTGTGCCAATTGAAATCCTTTGCCTAATACACTAGATAAATTAGAATAAAAAGCTGTTTCTTGTCCCGCCTTAATTCGGTCTAAATCTTGTTGCGAAATCCCCTCTTTTTCAAAGTTTGCAAAGGCTTCGTTTACCCCATTCATAACCAAATTCAAATCGGTTTTATCAAAAGCAGTAATGCTCAACATATATTGACCTGCTACTTCCGAATTGTATTGAAATAAATCAATTTCGTCGGTTAGTTTTTTGTCCTCAACAAGGGTTTTGTATAAAGGTGCATTTTTACCTTTTGAAAGATAACTTGCCAAAACTTCTAAGGCATAACTATCTGGATGGTATTCGTAAACAGATGGCCAAGCTACTGTTAGTAAAGGTAGTCGGGCAAAATTATCTTCATAGTATAGTTTCTTAGTTTCGGTCAATATTACCGCCTGTTTTTCCATTTTAGGAATAGCTTCGCCGCGTTTTATTTCTCCAAAATATTTTTCAACCCAAGCTTTAGTTTGGTTGATGTCAAAATCACCCGCAATAGTTAGGGTAACATTATTAGGAACATACCAACGATTATAAAAATCTTTTACATCCTGAAGTGTGGCATTTTGTAAGTCTTCTAACGAACCTATAACGTCCCAATTATAGGGATGTGTTTTTGGATATAAATTTTCACCAATGACAGAAAAATTGTGTCCATAAGGCCTGTTGTCATAACTCTGTCTTTTTTCATTTTTAACGACTTGTTTCTCTTTGGCAAGAACAGGTTCTGTTACGGTATTGATGAAATATCCTAATTTATCAGCTTCAGCCCAAATCATTTTTTCAAGAGCATCTTTAGGTACAGTTTGAAAATAATTGGTACGATCCCGGCTTGTCGAACCATTAGCACCAGAGCCTCCTATTCGGGCACTCATTTTATCTAATCCACCCTTACCTAAATTTTCTGACTCCAAAAAGAGCAAATGCTCAAATAAATGCGCAAACCCAGTACGACCCTCAATTTCTCTTGCAGAGCCAACATGACTGGTCAAAGCCACAGCTACAACAGGGTCTGAACGGTCAATATGTAAAATTACATGTAGCCCATTGTCTAAAGTGAATTGTTCAAAGGCTACTTTAAATTCTTTTGATTTTTCTGTTTTATTTTGGGAATAGGAACAGAAAGTGGTAAAAAGTGCTAATAGAGCGATTATTGGCTTCATAGTTTTATTTTTAGGATGGCTATAGGAATTGTTTTTAGCTGAACGAAATTAAGAAAATATAAACTATAAACTACAAACTTGAATGAAGTTTAAAGAAACAACAATCAGTCTTTAATAAATTGTTGTACCAATTAAATTGGTTTTAGCATCAAAAAACCAAATATATTAGACTAACTTCGTTTCTTTATATAATAAACCGGTACGTATGAATTTAGACTTCCCACAAAACATATTTCTAGAAGATGAAGCTGTTTTACTTCGCCCCTTATTGGAATCCGATTTTGAAAACTTATTAGAGATTTCTACCAATGAACCTGAAACTTGGGAATATTCCTTGGTTGGTGCTGATGGTAAAGAAAATCTAATACATTATATTCAAATTGCTTTAAAAGCAAAAGAAATCAAAACCGAATTTCCTTTTATCGTTTTTGATAAAAAATCAGGAAAATATGCAGGTAGTACTCGTTTTTATGACATAAATGTAGGGTTCAAATCCCTACAATTGGGATACACTTGGTATGGAAAAAATTTTAGAGGTACCGGATTGAATAAAAGATGTAAGTTTTTGCTTTTACAGTTTGCTTTCGAAACTTTGGGAATGGAGCGTGTAGAATTTAGAGCTGATAATAATAACCAACGAAGTATTGCTGCCATGAAAAGTATTGGTTGTACTGTAGAAGGTGTTTTACGAAGTCACATGCCAACTCGAGATAGTGAACTGCGTCGAGACAGTATTGTACTCAGTATTCTTAAAAGCGAATGGTTTGACAACGTTAAAAATAATCTAAGCAGTAAGATTTAAAATTAAATTTTTCGAAGTATTTTATTTAGTGCATTTATACACGCATTTTCGACACCATTTGTATTCGTATTTAGGGCAATACTATTGTTATTATAGGGCTTGTATTTATTGATATTAGAAACAGAAAACAACCCTACAGTTGGTGTGTGTACCGCACTCGCTAAATGCATAATGCCGCTATCAGCACCTATAAATGCTTCGGTATTAGCAATAACAGCACCTATTTCGCGTACATCTTTACTGTAAAATGTAGGTGCTTTGAAAGAAATCATTGAAATGTTTTCTACTGGTAAAACCTCTATAATATTATAATCTGGAAATGCTGTTATTAATTTTTCATATACAGCCTCCCACCAAGTTGCTGAATAACATTTTTCACCTGTTGCATAGGTAAAAATACAAAAAGTCTTTTTCCCGTTTTTTACAATCTCAGCTACTATTTTTTTAGCTTCAGCAATTTCTAATGCCGTTAATTTTAAGTCTAAGGAAGGAATTGGATCTTCTTTTTTTTCGTACCCCAATTGTGACAAATAACTTCTGAAATTATAGATTGGATATTTTGCAATATGCTCATAATCTTCATATTGTGTCGAATTATTATCGCTAAGATCACCAAAGAAATTGTATTTAGCACGAGCAAATCGTGTTGATAATCTTCCTGAAGAAGAATTTTGGTCCACATTAATCACCAAATCATAATGTTGTTTTTGGATAGTTGCCCAAACTTTAAAATATTGGATTAGGTTTTTAAAAGGTTTTTTAGGCAACTCAATTATGAGATTAATATTTTTGTAATTTTCGAATAGAGTAGGAGCTAAACCGCCTTTTACAAATAAATCAATGGTGCATTTTGGAAAAGTAGCTGTAACTTCTTGAACAAGCGGCGTTATCAATAATAAATTTCCTAATCGCTGATTGGGTCTTGAAATTAAAACTCTTTTAATTTCATCTTTCGGTGGTAAAGTTAAGTTAGGATTAATTGTTGATGTACCAATGTTTTTAGTCATGGAGCGCATTATGGCTCTTCGGAATACATTTATTCTTTTTATGAAACTCATACTTTTTCAAAAGTTTTAGGTGGTGTTTTTAAGGTAATATTAGATGCCTGTTTTCATTTCGAAAGCACTACAAAATCCTATATAAGTGCTAGTTATTTAAGGACAAATGTACAATTTAGTGGCAAATAATTTGTTTTATTTCGAAGATTTAAAGCAGGCTATGAACTATTTTTTGTTGGTACCATTTGTAATAGAATTGCAAGTTCTTCAAAAGTGTGAAAAATAGTAGCTCCTTCATTTTCTAATGCTTTTGAATTTGTTTCATTAGCTAAACCAAAGACTTTAAAGCCACCTCTTTTTGCCGCTATTACTCCTGCTAAACTGTCTTCAATAACGATACACTCATTTACGGAAAAACCCATTTCTTGCGCAGCGTGTAAAAAGATTCCTGGATCTGGTTTCCAACTGTTAATCTGATACGAACTAAACATTTTATTTTCAAATAGATCAATTAGACCAGCTGTTTTAAGTGTAAGCTGAATTTTTTCAATTGGACCACTTGATGCTACGCAATAAGGTATTGTTAAACAATTGATGAATGCTAAGACTCCTTTTACGGGTTTTATTTGTGTTGCAAAAGCGTCGTAACTTTTTTTGCGATAAGCTATTTCAAAATTGCTGGGTAATGATTTGTTTATTAGACGCTCTATTTGTTGAAAGCAATCTTTTAGAGAACGGCCGTTAAAATTTTTGAAAGCATCTTTAAGCGACATTTGTAAACCATGTTCAGCAGCCATAGATAGTAAAACTTGATTTCCTATAGCTTCACTGTCAACTAAAACACCATCGCAGTCAAAAAGGATGCATTTTATATTTGTCATAAAAATTGTTTTCATTCAAATGGACTGCTAAGTTCTATTTTTTATAAATAAAAACAACTCTTTTTTAAACATAAAATTGTAGTTTGTTTTGTAAAAAACTTTACGAACTTTGCATAAAATAATTCAATATGAAAATAAATCTTAAGAACGGAATCGATAAACTCCTTTTCGGAATGAAACAAAATGATGTTACGGCTATATACGGAAAGCCAGATCGAAACTATAAGGATGAAGATGATAATGTGATTTTTGCGTATAATAAGTTAAAAATGCGTTTGACTTTCTATAAAGAAGAAGAACTAAAATTAGGATATATTGTAGCTTCAAGCTCAGATTTGGATTTGTTTGGAAACAAAGTGATTGGTAAAAAAATCAATGATGTCAAAAAAGAATTGGGCAGTAAGGCAATTACAAAATTTACTCAAGAAGAATTTGACACTTTCGAAAATTATTTCAACGAAGACAATTGGATTATTTTTCAGACAGAATTTGATGAGGTTGTGAAATTTGAAATTGGAGCAATCATCAATCAGAAAGATGAATTTGATTGGAAATTTGGAAAGAAATAATTGGAGCTAAAATCAAACAAAAACCCGACATAATTTTGAAATTATGTCGGGTTTTTTATTTTTAAAATATTTTGTTTTATTGTTTCAAAGCGGGAGCTTTTTCCATGATTTCTAATTCAAAAATAAGCATTGCATTAGGAGGGATAACTCCACCAGCTCCTCTTTCGCCATAAGCTAAATTAGCGGGGATAAATAAGATAGCTTTTTCACCTAAATTCATTAGGTTTAACCCTTCTAGAAAACCAGGAATCATACCGTCTTTTTTCCCAGCTTGAAAAGGGAAAGGTTGGTATCCATTTTGGGCGGCTCTATTCGCATCGAATTTTCCATATGCTTTATTTACATCTTCATAACTGCTGTCAAATAAAGTTCCATCTTCAAAATAACCGGCATAATGAAAAAAGAAAGTAGAACCATCTACAGGTTTTATACCAGTTCCTTTTTGAGTAATTTGGTAGGTAAGGCCAGAAGCTGTAGTGGTAGCATTTGCTTTAATAGTTTTAAAATAGGCCGCTTTTGCAGCAATGACAGAGCCGTATTTTTCAAGATAAACCTTTTTCATTTCAGCTTCTATAGCAGCTTGTTTCGCATTTTTTTCGGCATCAAGTAAGGCTTGTTTTTTAGCATCCTCCGCTTTATTGGAATAATAATCTGAGAAGATTTTTGGAGCATCAAATTGTTTTGCTAAAGTCCCTTTTCTACTGATAGTAACTTTTATAATGATATCCTCTTGTGCAATACTGTTAACAATATTCATCCCTTCAGTCACATGACCAAAAACAGTATGTTTACCGTCTAACCAAGGCGTTTCTTTATGTGTAATAAAAAATTGACTTCCATTGGTTGCAGGACCTGAATTGGCCATAGCCAAAATACCACCTTTGTTAAATCTCAAATCGGTAAATTCATCTTTGAAGGCATAACCAGGCCCACCAGAACCGTTTCCTGAAGGGTCACCGCCTTGTATCATGAAATCTTTTATAACTCTGTGGAATTTTAAACCATTATAAAAAGGTTTTCCTTTTAAATTTTCATTTGCAACAAATGGATTGGTTCCTTCTACCAAGCTAATAAAGTTTGCAACTGTTACGGGTGTTTTTTGGTATTCCAATTGGATGATAATAGCTCCTTTATTGGTTGTCATAGTTGCGAAAATTCCTTCTACTGCAACAGGTTTTTTTACTACAGGTTTTCCAACTGTTTGTGTAGTTTTTTTTATAGCTGTGGTTGTACTTGTTTTTTTTACAGGTACTGTTTTTTTGGGAGTCTGTGCTTGTACGCTCAGTATGCCAAAAAATAATATAAATAAAAATTTAGATTTCATTGTGAACTAGTTTAAGTCGATACTTTTTTTATTGTGGGTTTGATTCTAATAATTCTATTTCAAAAATGATATTGGCATTTGGTGGAATAACACCACCTGCTCCAGCTTCGCCATAACCTAATTTTGAAGGAATAAACAACACGGCTTTGTCTCCAAAAGATAATTTTTCTAATCCTTCAATAAAACCTGGAATCATTCCATCTTTTCTTCCCGCTTGAAAAGGGATTGGTTGGTATCCATTTTGTGCGGCTCTATTGGCATCAAATGTTCCAAAAGTTTGACAAACACTTTCGATACTACTGTCAAATAATTGCCCATCTTCAAGGAAACCTGCATAATGAATGTATACGTTTTGTCCGTTTGTTGGTTTTTTACCATTCCCTTTTTTGGTTATCACATATTCTAAACCAGTTTTGCTTTTTATTGCTTTTGCTTTCAAAGCTTTCAAAGCGGCTACTTTTGCATCACGAACAACTTTGTATTTGGCATCAAATATTTTTTTGTTTTCAGCTTCAAGTGCTAATTTTTTCTTTTGATTTTCGGATTCAACTGTGAAATAATCACGAAAAGTTTTTACAGCATCAAATTTTTTAGCATCATCACCATTGCGAATAATAGTAACTTTAACCATATAATCGTCTTGCTTTATAGCATTAACAACTTCCATTCCTTTTTCTACTACATGGCCAAAAATGGTGTGTTTTCCATCTAACCAAGGGGTTTCTACATGGGTTATAAAGAATTGGCTACTGTTCGTTGTTGGTCCATTATTGGCCATAGCCAAAACACCGCCTTTGTCAAAACGCAAGTCCGAAAATTCATCTTTAAATTTGTAACCCGTATCCCCAGATCCCGTACCTAAAGGATCTCCACCTTGAATCATAAAATCGGCAATCACTCTGTGGAATTTCAAACCGTCATAAAAAGGTCTGTTTTTTAAATTTTCATTGGTAACAAATTCATTTTTTCCTTCTGCCAAAGTCACAAAATTAGCTACTGTAATTGGGGCTTTTTTATAATCTAATTGTACAATTATAGTTCCTTTGTTGGTCTCAATATCGGCATACAAACCATCTGGTAAATTGTTATGTTCTTCTTTACAAGAATAAAGCGAAGCAATTGCAAGGAATAGGAGTACGATTCTTTTTTTCATTTCTAACGTTAATTTTTATTGTGTTAAACTGTCTTTAGGTTTTGTTTCGGTGATTACATCTTCGGCGGAAGTTGCTGCCATTTTTAATTCATTTTCTTTTTTATATGCAGCCTCCGATTTGAAATCACGAAGCATTACAATACATAATAGGGGCATATTAGTTCCAATTTTTTTATCATCTCCATGATAACCATAGCCCATTTGGGAAGTAAAAAGGAAGTTCACTTTTTCTTTTTTGTGCATTAATTTTATTCCGTCTCGGAGTCCCATCATGATATTTTGCTTGTCAACATAATAAATTTGAGGCCCTAATTCCTGTTTCGAATAAATAAGATTGCCTTTTAAGTCTTTGATTTCATAATCAAAAAAAGCAACATCACCTTTTTTGGCGGTTAGTGTGTCTTGATTGTTTTTGAGTGTGTATGAATACCAATACCCTTTTTTAGAAGCAATAAATTTTATTTTGGCATTCTTTTTTATTACGTTTTGAATCAAATTTTCTTCTCCAGCTACAAGTTTTTTGTTTCGCTCAGCGGATTTTTTCATAAATGTTCCCGAAGCTCTTGAAATGGGTTTTCGTGCTTCTTGAGATTGTTTACAACTGCTAATCAATACTACTAAAACCAGCAGGCTTGTGATAATTTTGGTATATTTCATAGTATTATATGTTAAGGTTTTTGACCAAATCTTCAAATTTTTGAATGGTTTCGTCCATTGATATTTCAGATTTTCCTCCTGCAGCATTGATGTGTCCACCCCCACTAAAATGATCTCTTGCAAATTGATTTACATCAAAATCCCCTTGTGATCGAAACGAAATTTTAATAATGTTTTCCTCATTGTTTTCAATAAAAATGGCTGAAAAAATAATTCCTTTTATACTTAAGCCATAATTTACAATTCCTTCCGTATCTCCTTTGGTATAATCAAAAGAATTTAATTCATCTTGTGTTAATGTGGTATATGCGGTTTTATGCTCACTAAGAACTTTCATGTTTTGAAGTGCTCTCCCTAGCAATTGTAAACGACCAAAAGAGCTGTTGTCAAAAAGCAATGTTGGAATTACAGTGTTTTTTACCCCTAAATCAATTAAATCTGCAATAATTCGATGCGTTTTCCCTGTAGTTTTTGGGAAACGAAAGGAACCAGAATCAGTCAGAATTCCAGTATAAATACAAGTTCCAATGGTTATGTCTATATCTTGTTTTTTATCAAGAAAAACAATGAAATTATAAAGCATTTCACAAGTAGAACCAAATGAAGTGTCAGAATAAGTATAGGTAGCATAATCATGCGGCTTTTCATGATGGTCAATCATAATAAAAGGCGCTTGAAGTCTGGATAATACCTGTTCCATTTCACCCACGCGATGCAAAGCATTAAAGTCTAATGTAAATATAAGCTCCGCTTCCTCGAGTATTTTAGAGGCATTTTCCTTATCTTTTTCATAAATAACAACTTGATCAGCTCCAGGCATCCAATCTAGAAAATCTGGAAATTCATTTGGAGAAATTACTGTTGGATGATGATGGTTTTTTAATAAAAAGTGATATAAGCCTAAAGTTGACCCCATAGCATCTCCATCAGGACCACGGTGAGGAATTATGGCAATTTTTTTTGGAGTTGATAATAACAACTGTATCGCTTTAATGTCTTGTATTTTCATAGGTTGCGAAATTACATTTTTTTAATGTAAAGTTGAAATCATTTAAATATTTAACATGCTTTTACAATCTTAGAAAAGGTCGAGTTTAGTTTGGTTTATTTTTTGATACAAATGGTATTTAGGACCTTTCACAATTTGTGAATGATAAATCCCAACTGAACCTGATGAAA
Organism: Flavobacteriaceae bacterium; assembly: GCA_947443815.1. Taxonomy (GTDB): domain Bacteria; phylum Bacteroidota; class Bacteroidia; order Flavobacteriales; family Flavobacteriaceae; genus Flavobacterium. The sequence continues at coordinate 10,360 of CANEXR010000035.1, forward strand.
AATAGGCAACTAAACAAGCGAAACCTATGAAAACTCCACTTTCTATTCCGAAAAGTTCGATTCCCATTACCGTACAAGCAATAGGCGTATGGGTAGCTCCTGAAAAAACGGCTACAAATCCCATTCCAGCTAAAAGTGCAATTGGTAATGGTACAAAAACGGATAAAGCACTTCCTAATGTTGCTCCAATAAAAAAAAGAGGCGTCACTTCACCACCTTTGAATCCCGCACCTAATGTAAATCCAGTAAAAAGTATTTTTAAAAGAAAGTCACAAGAAGCATTTGCTGTTGAAAAAGAATCAACAATAACTGGGACTCCTAAACCAATGTATTTTGTGGTTCCAATAAAGTAAACACAAACTGCAAGTATACTTCCACCAATAAAAGGACGAAGTGGAGGAAAGGCAATTGTTTTTGAAAAACAGGCACTCCAAAAGGCGGTACTTCTGGAAAATAGCATTGCAGTTAAACCAAAAAGAATTCCAACTAAAATAATCCATAAAAGGTTCTCAAAATTCATTTCAGGAACTATTGGAATGTGATAATGGGTATGTTTTACCTGCCAGAATTCAACCGTATAATAAGCAATGTAAGCAGTTAAAAAAGACAAAACACAACTTTTTAAACTGATTTTATTAAAATAGACTACTTCTAATGCAAATAAAGCTCCTGCTAAAGGTGTTCCAAAAACAGAAGCAAAACCCGCACTGATTCCGATTATAATGAGTGATTTTCTATCGAAAGGATCAAGTTTGAAAATTCGTGAAAATTGATCAGAAATGGAAGCTCCCATTTGTACCGCAGTACCTTCGCGACCTGCAGAACCTCCAAATAAATGGGTGATTAATGTCCCGATAAGTACCATTGGCGTCATTTTTAAAGGAATAATTTTACTTGGATTTTGGTATTCTTCCAATAGTAAGTTATTGCCTTTTATTATATCAGTTCCCCAATAATGGTATAGTAAACCTATAATTAAACCTCCAAATGGTAAAAACCAAATAAGCTCTGAGTTCTGAATCCTAATTTGAGTAACCCATTCTAAAGATACTAAAAAAAAGGCCGAAGCGGAACCTGAAAAAAATCCTGTCAGGATACAAATCAGTATCCATTGAAGAGAAAAAATTGTTATTTTTTTTGTTTTTTCTAAATTCATTAGGCTTAATTGGGTATGACTTTTATTTCTTTTTACAGAATAGGATTATGTATTAGAATCTCAAAAAATGGTCACTTTAATATGCTCTTTGCATTTTACAGAAATCAAAAAAAAACCATACATGTCTGAAGTTTGGATGTAAATCGAATGCAAATTCAAGTAGGTATGGTTTTTAATATTATAATAGTAAAAGACTATTTTTCTGAAGCAATAGCGGTAAACTCAATTTCGACCAAATATTCAGGAGCAACTAGTTTACTGATTTCATAAAAACCAGTTGTTGGTTTGATGTCTTTAAAGAACGTAGCATGAGCAGTAGCAACAGCTTCAAAAGTATTGATGTCTGTAGTAAAAATTCGAGTTCGAATAACGTTTTTCATAGATACATTTAAGTCTTCCAAAACTTTTTCAACACGCTCTAAAATATTAAGTGTTTGCGCATGTGCATCATCTGCTTTTACTTTTTCGCCATCTACAATTGCTACAGTTCCTGACACTTCTATTATATTTCCGATACGAACGGCACGACAATAACCCATTTTGTCTTCCCATGGTGAACCAGTTAGGATGTTTTCTCTTTTCATTGTATGTTTGATTTTAAATTGATTTTTAAGACTTTTAATAATGTTTTTAAACGGATGCAATTTATGAAAAATAGCACAATAATAGGTACAGTTTTTGCTTAATTAGGTTAAATTTCAAAGTAGAAATAGCTTCTTTTGTTAAATTTAGTGCAGTCTGAAACAACTAATATGTTTTGTTAAGAAATTTGTAATTAGCGAGGCACACCATTTAATTATGCTATTTTTGCGCTTTGCAGTCTGATATGTATTAACAAAAAAAAGTCAAATAAGTAGTATTCATAGGATTATAAAAAACAAGAAACAGCTACAAATGAAACAAATTTTATTATTTATATGTTTTATAAGTTTTGTATTGACTGGGTTTGCCCAAAGTGATTTCGGTACAAAGTTTAAACCAATCCCCGCAGCAAAATTCCCAATAAAACAAAAAAAAACAGCACCTATTAAAACAGATATTCCTCCAGATATTGCGATTCCACCAATAAATGTTCCGAATGTTTTTAAAAGTCCTGACATTCTGACTTCAAAACCAACGCCTTCCCCATCGTCCTATCAGATTGGTAAAAAGAAAGAATTATCAATGATTCCAGTAGATGAATTTGAAAACCCAGGTGACATTTATAAAGAAAAAATGGAAAAGGATTTGTATAAAACCCTTCACGAAAACGATGCTCCTTTGCTTAGACAAAATTTTTATTTTGGGGATTTTAAGACTAAATCGCTTTTTTTGACAGTAAAATATAGAGACTATATATATGTTGATGGTGATTTACTCCGAATATATTCAAATGGTAAAATCATAAAATCCGAATTGTATTTAGAAGGAATTCTGAAAGAAATTAAAATTGACTTAGCAGATGGTATTAATAAAATTGATTTTGAAGCATTAAATACTGGAACAAGTGGAGGTAATACGGCAGAAATTCAAATTTATGACGATAAAAACGTTTTAATAAAAAGTAATTTATGGGATAATTTGGCAGCGGGATTCAAAGGTTCAATCATTATGGTCAAGGAATAAAAGCGTTTTTGAAATAAAAATAAAAATTTTCAAAATTCAATTTTTCAATTCCGAATATAAAAAGTATTTTTGCGCATGCAACACAACGTACTTATTTTAGATTTCGGATCGCAATATACTCAACTTATTGCGCGTAGAGTTCGCGAATTAAATATATTCTGCGAAATTTTTCCATACAATCACTTTCCTAGTGATTTATCACCTTACAAAGCAGTAATCCTTGGAGGTAGCCCTTTTTCTGTTAGAGGAGAAGATGCACCACATCCTGATTTATCAGAAATCAGAGGAAAACTTCCTATGCTTGCCGTTTGTTACGGAGCACAATATTTATCTCATTTTAGCGGTGGAGAAGTAGCAGCTTCAAATACCAGAGAATATGGTAGAGCTAATTTGTCTTATATAAAAGAGAATGAAATTTTCTTTGAAGGCGTTTCCGAAAACAGTCAGGTTTGGATGAGTCATAGTGACAGTATAAAAGCTTTGCCTACAAATGGAGTGAAATTAGCAAGTACTCATGATGTAGAATTTGCAGCCTATAAAATTGAAGGAGAAACTACTTATGCTATTCAATACCATCCAGAAGTTTTTCATTCTACCGATGGGTCAAAAATGTTAGAAAACTTTTTGGTAAAAATTGCAGAAGTTCCTCAGAATTTCACACCCAATGCTTTTGTTGAAGAAATGGTAGCTGAATTAAAAGAAAAGTTGCAAGATGATAAAGTAGTTCTTGGACTTTCAGGAGGTGTAGATTCAACAGTAGCCGCTGTTTTATTGCATCAAGCTATTGGTAAAAACCTATATTGCATTTTTGTAAATAACGGATTGTTACGTAAAAACGAGTTTCAAAATGTATTAGATCAATACAAAGGAATGGGTTTGAATGTTAAAGGAGTGGATTCTGGAGATCGTTTTCTGTCCGAATTAGCAGGCGTTAGTGATCCTGAAACCAAACGAAAAATTATTGGACGGGTCTTTATTGAAGTCTTTGATGATGAATCACATCTTATTGAGGATGTTAAATGGTTGGCTCAAGGCACAATCTATCCAGATGTAATTGAATCTGTTTCTGTAAAAGGACCATCAGCTACGATAAAATCACACCATAATGTTGGGGGATTACCAGATTATATGAAATTAAAAATTGTAGAACCACTTCGTATGCTTTTCAAAGATGAGGTACGTAGAGTAGGAGCTACATTAGGAATTGATCCAGAATTATTAGGAAGACATCCTTTTCCAGGACCAGGACTATCAATTCGAATTCTAGGAGATATTACCCCAGAAAAAGTGCAAATTCTTCAAGATGTTGATAAAGTATTTATTGACGGATTGAAATCTTGGGGCTTATATGATAAAGTATGGCAGGCAGGAGCTATATTGCTTCCTGTAAATAGTGTCGGAGTTATGGGTGATGAGCGTACTTACGAAAAAGTAGTAGCGCTTCGTGCCGTAGAATCAACTGACGGAATGACTGCTGACTGGGTACATTTGCCTTATGATTTCTTGATGAAAGTATCGAATGATATTATTAATAAAGTAAAAGGAGTGAATCGTGTCGTTTATGACATCAGTTCAAAACCACCAGCCACAATAGAATGGGAATAATACATTAAATTGTATTCTTTTTTTAAATAAGAAGCATTGATTATAATGTTCTTTATACAAACGGTATCAGATTTTTGGAATAAAATTTGATACCGTTTGATTATTAATAATTGAATAATTTTATACATAAATATAGGATGAAATATTTTTTTACAATTTGTATTGCTAGCATGTTGGTTTCGTATACTGCTTTTGCGCAACAAAAAAATACAACTCACAAGGTGGTAAAAGGCGAAACAATTAATCAAATTGCTCAGAAATATAAAG
>CANEXR010000036.1 GCA_947443815.1 Flavobacteriaceae bacterium
AGGCCCGAAGTTACTTTTGTACCATTCCATGCATTAGCTAAAAGCACCCAACCTATACCAGTTCCCGCAGTAAAGGAGCCAATTTTTACTTTATTACCAACTAAAAGACTTCCTCCACTTCCGGCTGCTGATACATTCGGAAAAATTATCGTTATTTTATCAGCCGTAGGCGCTACAGTAGGCGGATTATTGATATCATAGGTATAAAACCCTAATACATTTCTATATCCAGCTCCTTCACCAACAAAAGTGACCCATACATCGGCATTCTTATCCAAAATCAAATCTGTTTCATAACCTGATGTAATATATTGGGGATTATAAACAGGTACTCTGTACCCTTCAGGTAACGAATTAGCAACTAATTTTAAAGTTGCTGGACTAACAACATCACTAGGTACAAAATACTGTGGCGTACCATCTGAAGTGTAAGTGCCGAGAAAATTGTAGCTTTGAGAAAAACTTACAAAGCCATACATTAAATTAATAATAAGTAAAAGTTTTTTCATGATTTTAGGGTTTATGATTATTATTCAAAATTAATAACCAATTCAATATACTGAATTAGTATTAGATAGAAATGGGTATACTGTAGTCAAAATGCAGAAATGCTTCGATATAAAGTCTATGGAAAGTTAATTTTGATTATATCAAATCAAAAAAGCAGGTATTAAATCTTAAAAAAATAACAAAATCGGCTATTTAAAGAACATGATGCGGAAGCTATATCCTTTTATAAATGAACAATACTATAAAATCTGGTGTTTTATAAAAACACTTATTACAATTTCAATCAAATAGGCAATTGAAGTTCTAAATTTTAATAAATTATTAACTAATTTAATAAAAAAAATAATACTCAACTAATTAATTATGAATTAATTACAAATTTTTTTCGATTTTAACAATTGTTTATTTTAAATACAAAATGAATAAACGATTTGTTCTTTTAAACGATAAAAGGCTTATAATAAATTTAATCTTCGCATGAGTTCCACTCGGTTTGTCCTACTCACAGGAATAATATCTTTCCCTATTAATATGCTATTATCTTCTATATCAACAATTTTAGTTGTATTGATTATAAAGGAACGATGTACTTTCAAAAATATATCTTGAGGTAATTTATCTTCAATTTTTTTTAAAGTAGAATGTACAGTGTAGTTTTTGGTGTCTGTTTTAATATAAATATAATCTCCTTTTGCCTCTACTACCAATATTGAAGTGATTTCAATTTTTATTAATCTCCTATCAATATTTACATAAAACTCTTTATTGGTATCTTGCTGTGGAACAGGTATTTTCTTCGAAACAGTTGCAATTGATTTTGCTTTCTGAATTGCTTTTAAAAAACGCTCTTCATTAAGCGGTTTAACCAGATAATCTACAATACATTCGTACTCAAAAGCTTCAATTGCAAAATTTTTATCAGAGGTAATTAAAATAATTTTAGGCGGATCTTTTAAGGTTTGAATAAAATCAAAACCTGTAAAATCCGGCATGTGTATGTCTAAAAATATCAAATCAACTGTATTTTGATTTAAAAACTTCATGGCAGAAATAGCACTTGGAAATTGTTCCTCCAGCTTTAAGTCGGTGTAATTCACAACCATGTGCGCAATGATAGCCCTTGCCGTTTCTTCGTCGTCTATTATAATACAATTCATTCTATAAAGATATTACAAATTGTTTACAAATTGTTGCATCGAATTTAAAATTGCATCAAACTCATTTTGTAATTCTCTAGAATTCTTTTTTAAATTATCTTCATAAGACCCTGCAATATAATAACTAACTTCTAATCCTAAAATCGATGTTTTATGTTTTAATTTATGCACACTTTGTGCTGCATTCATGAAATCATTATTGTTCATTTGGCTATCGTATAGCGCTTTTTCTTCAGGTAATTCTTTTTTTATAATAGCAATAATTTTGGCTTTAAATTCTGCATTATCTCCTGATAATTGATTGATATAATTTAAATTAGGTTGCTCCATTTTCTTTGAGTATTGTAAAATAAAATGTTGTTCCAATATTTTCCTGGCTTTCCAGCCATATTTTACCTTTGTACAAGTCTACAATTTTTTTTACTATAGACAGCCCAATTCCCGTCGAATGGTCATTGTTTTCCAATTTAGAAAATATGTCAAAAATTTTGTCTTTGTATTTTTCAGGAATTCCAATCCCATTATCTTTTATATAAAACTTAATTTCCTCCTCATTTTCTTCGCTCCCTATCTCTATATTGGCTTTCTCTTTATTGTTGTATTTGATAGCGTTTTGAATCAAATTTTGAAATAATTGCTTGAATCTAAAATCGTTACCAAAGACTTTTGGCAACTTATTATTTATACGAATTTCAACATGATCTGGAATATATATCGTTCTAAAAATATCTTCCATTAGTAAATTTAAATCAATTTTTCTATTAACAATATCTTGATTATCAATAGAAGAATAGTCCAAAATTCCTTTTATTAATAAATCCATTTTTTCAACATTTGACAATATCAGTTGCAATGATTTTTTACTATTATCGTCTAAAATTGCTACATTATCTTCTATAAACCAATTAAGTAGCGCATCAATACTTCTCAAAGGAGCCTTCAAATCGTGAGAAACCATATGAGCATATTCATTTAATGCTTTATTTTGCTTTTCAAGATTAGCAAGTAATTGTTCCCTTTGTTTATTAATATCAACAATAACAATAGATTGTTGTTTAATATATTCTGATGGATTTAAATTATGAACATTTGTATTGATATTCATCTCTAAATTCATTGAATTCAGTATAAATTCCAAATTTGTATTTACTTCTTTTAAACTTTCTGCTTCAGCTCTTAATTTTTGGTTCGCATCAAAAAGCTCATCAGAACTTAATTTCATTGCTCTTTGCAACAAATCTATCTGGCTTTCAAAATTTTTATACGATTCGTCAATAGCATCCAAAAAAGGATTTAAGTCGTTTTCGCTTCCCTTTAATTTTTTCTCTATTTGTCTTTTTAATAACGAATTCATTATTCACTTATTAAGGTTAAGGTCATCGTTTGGTTATGGAGTTCACAAGTAGCTGTTGATGTTCCGCTAAAGGGAGCAATTTCACCATACGAATAAAATCCCGTAATCGCTGTTTTTTTACCTATGGCATCTTGCACATGTTCTATTTCCTCTTCTACTCTTTGATTCATTACTAATTTTCTCCCGATACAACTGACCAAAATAGCTAATTCTGGTTCATTAATTCTCCCTCTCATAGCCAATTCTGCAGCATGTAATGCTCCTTCAGCAATTCCATCAATTGACGCCATCATCAATTGAACTCTAGATTGCATCGGTACATCACCCGCTAAAATCATCGAATTATTTTCATTATCAATATTCAAAATCGTCCTTACTACCGGTTCTGTTTTCCCTATTGGAGTTACATTTAATGGATACAACAGTGAGGATTGCGGTAATTCACTTGCTTTTTCACCTAAATATTTTTTGTATAAATCAAGTGCTGGTTGATCATCAATTTCATACAATATATTCCCTTCTGACTTGGTAATAATTCGTTCTGGACCAAATGGCAACCACCCCCCGAAACTAGCAAAAGAAATCTCCAAAGTTTCCCCATAGAAGCCTATCAAAACAACTTCGCCTTCTTTTGGATCATCTTTATAGGAAGCTAAGGTTTTTTCAAATCTAGAATCATCACCGCACATCCCTCCTGTTACAGATACACTATCATCGATTTGATCTTCTAATCCATTTATCAAAGAACTTCCGTTTACAAAACTCCCTTCGGACAAAACAAACAAATGTTTCAAATTTTTCTTGTCTATTTTATTAAATAATGCTTTTCCTAAAAACAAAGCATTTTTATCATAGTTATGAATATTGTCTGTCTCTATAGCAAAGGTACTTTTGTTAAATTCAATTGCTGTGACGGTTATCGAATTATCATTAACAACATTTCCTATAATTTCTCCCGAAGTAGAACCAAAAACAATATGTTCATATGGAAATTCATTTCGGATATCTTGAATAATTTCGGGTTTTTCTAATAAAAACCGATTTCCAAAAACCAATACTAAAGGATTAGTCAATGTTGATTTATCTTGCAAGTAAATCCAACCTTTATTTTCTGTTCTATATGCCTGATTAATTTTCATAGTTAATTATTTATTTAGTTTTATAAAAAATGTTGTACCCGTTCCTAATTCACTTTCAATCCAAATTTTACCATTATATGTCTCTATTATTTTTTTTACAATAGAGAGACCAATTCCTGTTGAACGGTCGCTTTTGGTAAAAGATTGAAAAACGTTAAATATTTTTTCTTGATTTTCTTTTGCAATCCCAGGACCATTATCTTTTATAAAAAAAACATAATGATCTTTATATTCAGTTGATCCTACTTCAACTAGACCCTCTGGTTTATCAACATAAATAACTGCATTCCCGATAATATTTTGAAATAATTGTTGGATTCTAAATCGATCTGCTTTTATAAACGGCAATTGATTTTTAATGATCACATCAACATTTTTTGGAATATCAATAATACTGATTATACTTTGAATTATCTGATGTACATTTACATTTTCTTCAACAAAATCTCCTTTATCAATTTTAGCATAGGTCAAAATACCTCCAATTAAGTGGTCCATTTTCTCTACCTTCCCTTCAATCATCGTAAGGTATTTAAGGGTTTGTTCATTGAATTCTTTATCATTATCTTCTTTAATCCATGTCAATAAGGAGTGAATACTGCGCAAAGGAGATTTTAAATCATGCGAAACAATCGAAGCATAATCTTCTAAATCTTTATTGCTTTTTGCTAAACTCTCTAACAACTCTTCTTTTTGATTTTCTAATGCTTTTTTAGCAGTAATATCTTCTTCTATCGCAAAAAACTTACTGATTTTTCCTCTTCTATCAAGCAATGCTTGCCCTTGTAATCTGATCCAATATTTAACACCTGATTTAGAGTAATTAACAATTTCACATTCAAAAGATTTTCCTTCCAAAACTTTATTTTTTAAATACTCAACCGTATCGGGACTTGTCTCAGGTCCCTGCAATAAATGCCCAGGGACTTGTCCTACTGCTTCTTCAAATGTGTACTCAGATAGCTCTAAAAAACTTTCGTTTACCCATTCTATTCGCCCATGTTTATCACAAATCACTACTGGATTTATATTTTTCTCCGCAATTAATGAAAGTAGATAAAGTCGTTCTTCTTGTTCTTTCTTTTGCGTTATATCTTCAATCATGGCAAAATAATGAGTCACTTTGCCGTCCTCATTTAAAACAGGTTGCCCTTTTATTTTAGCCCAGAAAAAACTCCCGTCTTTTCTTCCGTGAACAATTTCAACATTGAAAGGCTCTCCTTTAAAAAAGGGAGTCGTCATTTTTGAAAGCTCATCAACATTAGTATATTTACAAAACCCTACTTCAACAGTACTAATGCCCATCACTTCTTCTTTATTATAACCCGTAAGTTTTAAATAAGAATCATTACACCAAAAAATACTTCCGTCAAGTTCAGTAAACACTACACCATTCCCGTTTGTACTTGCAACTAGCGAAATCCTGTTCAGTTCATCCTGATCGTTTTTTAATTTTTCTTGTTGATGTTTTAAAATTTCTAGCGATTCATTTTGATCCAATGAATCCGTTCCATAGGTATCAAATGTATCCAAAAGATCAAACAAGGGATTGCTATATGCAAAATCATTCGCTGTTAATTGCTTATCAAGCACTTGTTCTTTCGAAATAAACCATGGAGATCCTGTGAAAAGTAATTGTTCATCCATCAGTTCAAATTGGCCTCTCAATATGAGCCCGTCGGACTTACCTTGAAGTATCACTAATTGATTGGTGATTTTTTTTAAATCCTTGAAATTAGGAGTATCGTTGTGAAGTTTTTGGATACTAAAATGAGAAGAAAATGATTCTTTTACTTTTAAATTTGGGTATATTTTATGCAAACTTTTACCGATTCCGCGGATTAACAAATCCGAATCTATTAAAATAAAAAAAGGAAATAAATTATTAAAAACATCTTCTGCGAAAGTGAATTCTAACTTTTTCATAATCTACCAAATTATTTTAAAAATCTAATGTGAACTTTCATTCTACTGAGTTGCATTCAACTCCGCGATACTAATGATTTCAAAAAAATATTTTTTTCAAAACCCATGGGCAAACTTTATAAAACAGCATCTCATTAAAAAGAATACAAATTAAAAAGTGTTTGTATTTTTCTCGTTTTTAAATTGATTGAGAGAAAAGTTTGATTATGCTTTAACGACTAGATTCTAAAAATTTGGTAAATAAATTAATCACACACTTACATTTGTTTTTGCTTGAATAGATTAATTAAGCTTAATGATTTTGTGTTTTACCTACCATTCTCCAAAAGTAATTTATCTATCTGCAAGGACACATTCATTACTTCTATGTGAATAGCAAGTTTAAGGGGAGTTATTTATTTAAGTTATGATTCAAAAACGAGATACACATTTGTTTCAGGTTTTAATTCATAAATTTTCTTAAACAAATTTGATACAGCTTATTTGCATGCTATACACATTATGATTTGGAGATTAATTCATTAGTCATCCAATATTCTAATAATTTTTTTATTCTATCACCATAATCCTCATATTTAAGAGGTTTTATTAAATATCCGGCTATTCCTATTTTATAACATTCAAAAATATCATTATGATTGTTCGAAGTTGTCAAAACAATCGCCGGAATAAATTTTAAATAATCATCATTCTTTAAAACTCTTAAAAATTCAATACCATTTATTTTTGGCATGTTTAAATCAAGCACAATAATATCTGGCACAAATTCCTTTTCTTTTAATATGTCAAGAGCTTCTTCTCCATTATTAGCCTCAACAATTTTATGATTCATCCCATGAGTTGATAAAACTCTATTAAACTTCATTACTTCAATTGCGTCATCTTCAATGAGAAGAATGTTTAAGGATTTTGACATTTTAGTTGAATTTAAGATTATACACCCTAAAAGTATAACCTATACCCAAATGTATGGAATAATTTCGTTAAAAATACATTTTTCATCGACGAATTGCAAAAAAGCATAGACGAACGAATCAAATTAATTAAATTTCAAAAAAAAGACATCATTCAAAATTCAACTTAAAGCCAATAAATACACTAAGTTTAGTAGTATTTATTCCCTATTTGAATCCAAATTACTTTGCGTCTTTTTTGTCAAATTTTTATAAACTAAATTATAGGAATGGTCAATTAATTCTTTTAAAAGCAAATCTGAGACATCTTTATTCACCAAAATCGTATTCCAATGCACCTTACTCATGTGAAAACCTGGCGTAATAGCATCATATTGAGCACGCAATTCTTGGGCATATTCAGGGTCACATTTAAGATTAAGAGAGGGTGTTCCTTTTTCCCATTGCACTAATGAGGAAAGTGCAAACATTTTTCCGCCCACTTTAAACACCAAAGTCTCTTCATCAAAAGGAAAATGCTCGGTAACTCCTTTTTTAGACAGACAATATTCATAATAAGTTTCGAGATTCATACCATTAAATTTTACTTTTAGCTTCATCTTTCAACGAGCGTATATTTTTTTATTGCTATAAAATACAGTATAAAACGGGCTTACTAGGGCTAGCGTCATTTTCAAAAGAGGCAATTTGGATATTCAATAAATAACTACCGTCTAGCACTTGATTTGGAACAAAAATCATTTCCGTAATCGTACAATCCAATCGAGCATCTGCATTTAAATTATCCACATTTGTAACATTCCAAAAAGCTTTATGAGCCAATAATTTGCCTTCATCCCTTTCTTTATCAACACTAGGCAAATCGATTAGTAAATGTTTTATCCCGCTATTGCAAATAAACGCTGCTGCCTCTTCCGTTAAGTAGGGCGGATTGGTATCTGAATATTTCAAAGATTTTTTTTCTTCTAAATTTGGCAAGGTCCGAATGACAATAGCATCTGGAATTGCCTTTTGGAGCACTTTCTCTATTTGATCTTTAGTAATTACCCAATCATTTCCTTGAATTTCAGGTTGCACCGAAACTAATTCTGCCAAAAAGAAAAACTGTTTCAACGACTGATTAATACTGTAAAATTCTCGAGTAATATGCCCTAGACATTCTGTATGCGTACCGTGCCCGTGAGGATTGAAGCAGATTGTATTAAAATTGGTAGAAGCTCCTTCTTTTATACTTCCAATCCAATCCCCAAAAACTACAGGCTCAATCACTGGTTTTTCGATGTACCAAGCAATTGGATTTTGGTCTGTATTGGTAATTGGTATCGAAATATCAATTGGTCTGGACAAATCGACTTCTAAAATTTGATGGTTGTGTTGAATTGTAGTTTTCATTTTTTTACCGGAAGGTTAAACCTACTCCAAATTTATATAAAACAAATCACTTGCCATTCCATCTGTCAAAAACTTTCCTTTTTTGGTGGGTTTCAAAATAGCATTTTCGATAAAAAGCAAATTATCATCGAGAAATTTCCGAGACTGTTTATTCAGATAATCCAAATAATCAACTCCAAATTCGATTTCGATTCGTTCCAAAGAAACACCCCAAATAGTTCGTAAACCCGTCATAACATACTCATTATAACGGTCCGAAATGGAAAGAATTTCAGTTTCATTCGGCAATTTATCTTCTTGAATAGATTTCAAATAAAGGGAGTTGTTTGAGATGTTCCAACTCCTAGAAATTCCATTATAACTGTGTGCAGATGGTCCAATCCCAAGGTATTTTTTTCCCAACCAATATGCTGAATTGTTTTTAGAAAAATAATTCTCCTTGCCAAAATTTGACAATTCGTAGTGTATAAATTTATTGGCTTCAAGTGTTTCGACCAAAATCTGAAAATGTGCCGAAGCCACTTCATCATTTGGTTTCGCAATTTTTCCCGTTTGAATTAATTGGTTCAAAGCTGTTTTGGGTTCTACCGTCAATGCATAACTCGAAATATGTGGGATACCAAATGACAGTGCCGTTTGTATATTTTGTTTCCATTTTTCGTTACTCATTCCCGGAATTCCATAAATTAAATCGAGCGAAATATTATCGAAATAGGCAGTTGCTTCTGCTAAACATTTCTGGGCTTCTTCCGAATTATGAGCGCGGTTCATCATCTTTAAATCTTCTTCAAAAAAAGACTGAATTCCTATGCTTAACCGATTAATTGGGCTTTTGGACAATGCTATTATTCGTTCTGTTGACAAATCATCTGGATTGGCTTCCAAGGTAATCTCTGGATTTTCTGAAACAGAATAATTTTCATATACTTTGGCAATCAAAAAATTAATTTCTTCTGAAGTTAAAACCGAAGGGGTTCCTCCACCAAAATAAATAGTTGCAACAGTTTCCTTCTCAAACTCCTTTTTTCGCAACTGCAATTCTTTGGCAATAGCCAAAACCATTTCTTCTTTCTTTTTCATCGAGGTCGAAAAATGGAAGTCGCAATAATGGCAAGCTTGTTTACAAAAAGGGATGTGTATATAGATTCCTGACATATTTAAGGTATTCTTTCGCGTATTCCATTTTTAGTCAATAGGACTAAGACTATTTTTTAACGCGTTCTTCATTTTGTTTCACAAAAGCATCCCAACCGGTATAACTTTTAGCGCCGACCACTTTTCCAGAATTGAAAAAATGACAAACAGCCGCAGCTAATCCATCCGTACTATCCAGATTTTTGGGCAATTCTTTCAAACCAAGTAATTGCTGGAGCATTTTGGCAACTTGCTCTTTACTAGCATTACCATTACCAGTAATTGCCATTTTTATTTTCTTGGGTTCGTATTCCGTAATGGGAATGTCTCTCGAAAGTCCTGCAGCCATAGCCACGCCTTGTGCTCTTCCTAACTTTAACATCGACTGCACATTCTTACCAAAAAAAGGAGCTTCAATTGCTATTTCATCCGGATTATGGGTATCTATCAACTCAATGGTGCGTTCAAAAATAATTTTTAATTTTTGATAATGGTTGTCGTATTTGGACAATTGCAATTCGTTGAGTTGCAAAAACTCCATTTTTTTATTGACAATTTTTATCAACCCAAACCCCATAATTGTGGTGCCGGGATCTATGCCTAATATGATGCGTTCGTTTGCCAATGATTTGGTTTAAAGTTTAAAGTCTAAAAAGTTTAAAGTTTTGTTACTTTGCACCCATGATTTCAATTCCTCACAAAACTAAGCAATTCCTTGTACTTCTAATCAAACTTTTGATTGTAGGTGGTGCGTTTTATTTTATTTACAATCAATTGGCCAATAATGACAAACTCAATTGGCAAAAATTCATTGTTTTATTCCAAAAAAACAAATCCGTTGGCGGGATCACTTTTATTGTTTTGTTAAGTATTTTGAATCGATTTTTTGAAATTCTAAAATGGCAAAATTTAATGGCCAGCTTTCATAAAATTTCACTAATCCAAGCAACCAAACAAGTTCTTGCTGCTCTAACCGCGGGACTTTTTACCCCAAATGGTGTGGGAGAATATGCTGGAAAAGCGTTATTTTTTCAAAAAAAAGATACTAAAAAAATTATTTTCTTAAACTTAATTTGCAATGGAATTCAGATGATTTTAACTGTGTTTTTCGGAACAATTGGGTTATGGATTTTGGGTTACAAATATTGGGTTTTAGGTATTATTGGTGTAGGTTTTGGATTTTGGATTTTAGGTTTTGGATTAAAAAAAATTACAATCAAAGGGTATTCACTTGAAAAACTGATTCAAAAAATCAATGAAATCCCAAAACACATTCATCAAAAAAACATACTTCTTGGTATGTGTCGGTACTTGGTTTTCTCCCATCAATATTACTTTTTATTTCTCGCTTTCGATGTGCATTTGCCTTATTTTACATTAATAGCAACTATTGCAACGGTTTATTTTCTAGCCTCGTCATTACCAACCTTTCAATTTTTAGATTTTGCCGTAAAAGGAAGTGTGGCCGTTTATTTCTTTGGAATTCTTGGTGTAAACGAATGGATTGTCATTTTTATTTCAACGCTAATGTGGTTTTTAAATGTCGTTTTACCAGTGGTAATTGGCAGTTATTATGTCTTGAATTTTAAATACAAAACCGTCTTATGATTTTCATTTTAGTAAGCATCTTAATCGGTTATGCCCTTATTATAAGTTGGCTCATTTATGGTTTTACCAAAATAAATTCTTTTGAATACATCGGCTTAAAGCCAAAAACCAAATTCTCAATTATCGTTCCTTTCCGAAATGAAGCCGAAAATTTACCCATGCTACTGCAAAGTTTTTCTAAATTGAATTACCCAACTGCTTTATTTGAAGTTATTCTGGTCGATGATGAATCCGAAAAAGAGTTTACAACTAAAAATACTAAGTATAAAGTCACAATTATAAAAAACATTCGGCTTTCAAATTCTCCCAAGAAAGATGCTATAAAAAGTGCTATGCAAATTGTAAATACCGATTGGGTCATCACCACGGATGCCGATTGTGTTGTCAATAAAAATTGGCTTTTAACACTCGACAATTACATTCAACTTCAAGATGTTGCAATGATTGCAGGCGCAGTAACCTATCGTTGTAAGAATTCTTTTTTGCATCATTTTCAACAATTGGATTTAGCCAGTTTACAGGGAGCCACAATAGGAAGTTTTGGCATCAACAAAGGTTTTATGTGCAATGGAGCTAATTTTGCCTATACCAAAACCCTTTTCCAAGAATTAAATGGTTTTGAAGGAAATAACGAAATTGCTAGTGGAGACGACGTTTTTTTACTTCAAAAAGCCATGCTTTCTGACAAATATGGAACTACGAAAGTGCAGTATTTAAAATCTAAAAATACTCTTGTAACAACAAAACCCTCCGACACATGGAGCGCATTATTCTACCAAAGAGTACGTTGGGCATCTAAAACAACTTCCTATCAAAGCCCTTTTGGAAAAAGTCTAGCGGCATTTGTTTTTGCTGGAAATTTGGCTTGGCTATTGGCTATTGGTTGTTGGTTATTTGGATTTCTTTATTTTCAAAGCCTCCTTTTAGTACTACTAATCAAGTTTTTGGTAGATGCCATTTTGATATTAAAAGCCAATCACTTTTTAAACAAAACCAAAATACACAATCTGATATTGAGCAGTTTTTTATATCCTTTTTTTAGTGTTAGCGTTGCCGTATATTCTTTATTTGGAAAATACGAATGGAAAGGAAGACGATTTTAAGCCTTTTTATTCGTTAAAAAAAAGATACTTGAAAAAGTCAATCCAATGACAATCGAGGTCAATACCGCGATTATAATATCTGCAATTCTATGCCAGCCCGCTACAATAGTAAATCGTATATATATAGTTATTGCTGCAAGGAGAAGTGCCATTACCCAAAAAATAATTGAAATATTAGTATCCGATATTAGCTGTTTCGGCATTCTAAAAAAATACCAAACCACAATAACCAGCCCAACTACAGAGGTGCTATACTGTATCCATTCATATAGTGGGAAAGAAAAAAACACCTTATTTAAAAAAATTACTCTTTGTACCATATAGCCATCCCAATGCGAGAGTGAATCCAATAAAAAATGGGAAAATGCCCCGAGAAAAAAAGAAAGAAACACTAGGAGTTTGTTTTTTCTAAAATATTCAAACCAATTAGAATGATTCAATTCTACCAATCGACTTTTAATAAAGGTTGGGGAATTTGCTAAAAAAGGTCTTTTTATTATTCCATGAAATAAAAAAGTGACAATAATTGCAAGCGGTAAATCAATCATTAGCAAACCTAAAAAAGTATGACTTATTTCGCTTTGCGTTCTCATTCTAAAAAAAAATTCAAAATCGGGTGCCATGGAGCCTACAATCAAAGCCGTAATTGAATACTTTTTATTTTTAAAAAAAGGCAAAAGAATCGCTGGATGTGAAAATGTAAATGGCATTGGCTACTCCACTTTTAAAATTACAGGAAGAATAAACTGCGTTTTTACTGGAATTCCATGTTTAATCGCAGGATTTACTTTTGGAAAATCAACTAAACGAGCTTTTAGAATACTATCTATTTTAATTTTATCATAGGCCACAGAATCTTTAGGGAACTGAGGCTCAAATTGCATTGTAGCATTAGGAAAAACGGTAACTTTAACCTCAATCGTGTCCAACTCAGGATAGAGTACTGATAAAGTATCGACACTTAGTTTTTCTTGTATTAATTGCGTTAAAATCTCAAAAAAACATTGCTGCCGTTGTTTCTTATCTTCAATTTTCTCGCAATCTACCACAGAGGGGTATTCATCAACTTCTTTCCAATTGATAGCCTTCAATTCCTTTTGAAGCAATTCTTTCTCAGAGGGAATTTGCTTGTCGAAATACTGACAGGAATTAAAAATTATAAAAACTAAAAAAAAGGAATAGTACTTCAATGTTCGTCGGATGTTTTAAGCTAAATTTTTTATAAAAATACAATTATTTTTTTTCTGTGGCTTTAGAAAGCAAATAATCTTCATAGGTTTCGGCCAACCATTTCTTTTTATTTACCGCAGCAATTTCTTTTTGGTCAGGATACAAAGCAGCTAATCGGTCTGAAAAAATAGCAATTTGCACGGTGTAATTATAAAATTCTTCTTTGGTTAAAATCAATTCTGGTCGCGACTTTTTATCAAAAAATTCAAAAAACAAAGCGTCAAATTCTTTTAAAGAAAAATTTAATACTTTTACTTTATTCGCATTAAACAACGTTTCTTTCAAAAGGTCGTCATTTGTTCTCGTTGGGTTTTCTTGTGCTTTTAAAGTAACACTAGAAAAAAGCAACACTATTATAAACCCTAAAAGTAACTTTCTCATGCTGAACCCCATTTTATTGTTTCAAAATTACTAAAAATAAATGTATGGATATCTTTCTTTTGACAACTGGTTTTATTTGTATGCTTGTGGGTATATTGGGAAGTTTTCTACCTGTTTTGCCTGGCCCTAGTATCAGTTGGTTGGGATTAGTATTGCTTTATTTTACAAATGCAGTTCCTGCTAATTATTGGATTCTGGGTAGTACATTATGCCTTACAATCGTTATAACCGTTTTAGATTATGTCATTCCTGCCAAAGGAACTCGGCACTTCGGCGGAAGTTCTTACGGGATTTGGGGAACTAATATTGGTTTAATTGTTGGCATCTTTGCGCCAATCCCACTTGGTTTTATTATTGGGCCTTTCTTAGGCGCTTTGATTGGGGAACTAATTTACGATTACAAAGATCACAATCGTGCCTTGAAAGCCGCAACAGGGTCGTTCTTTGGGTTTCTAGCATCTAGTTTTATGAAGTTTGTGGTTTGTGTAGTCTATTTTGGATTGTTTGTGTGGATTATGTGGCCCTATAAATCTAACTTTTTTTAATATGCAAGCCCTTTAAATCAAAAAAAAACAATCGCTCGGCTTTATATTTTGTTGACAATTTTTGCTTTGAAGACACAAAAAATTACACCGTTTTTTTTGATAGTATAGCTCTTTTGACTTGTTTTTGCCGGCTCAACTGTGTGAGCACGGATTGCAAATCCACTATCGTACCGATGATATATCCGCACCATCTGGGTTTTCAATTGAATTTTAGTTTAAACTGCTTTTAAATGCGTGATAAGATAGTTTTAAGTTGTTTTCTGCTATAAAACATCTGCAAAATATCGTTTTTATAATTATAAGAAAAAGTGAGGGTATCCTCGGGGTATCTATGGAGTATCTACGGGGTATCTACGGGACTGACTCGTCCTTGACTCGTCCTTGTCTCGTCCTGAAATAACTATAGAGGTTATTAAATAAATCCTATTATAGCTATACAAATATAATCCTTAATCCTGAACTTAC